>JBJEIK010000176.1:0-1820 GCA_051876975.1 Candidatus Methanomethylophilaceae archaeon | reverse complement strand
CCACACTATTTCCTATAGGCCCAATCTTTTTATACTGGGTCAATTATATTGGAGTATACATCCAACAGGCGATAAGATGTCAGAAGGGCAATCGATGAACAAGGTCTGCGGAAGATGCGGACATGCATGGATCAGTGTAAAGGACATGCCGGCACGTTGCCCCTCATGCGGAACCTACCACTGGTACGGTGAATCCCGCACGAACACCTGCCTCTCCTGCGGACACACCTGGTTCTCAAGGACCGGCAGAGTGCCCCTGAGATGTCCCAAGTGCAAGACACGCTCCTGGGCATCCGGCGCGAACCGCGGACGCAGGAACTACATGACCTTCGACGACGAACTCTCCAAGAGGATCATAGACCTCTACATGTCCGGAGAAGGTTGTGTGCACATCGCCATGAAGACCGATACCGCCCTGTCCCACGTGATAGACACCATCAGGTGCGGGGTGTGTGACGGCCGTTCACCCAGGATGTAAGTTGCTGGGCTTGTTTTCCTCCTCTTCGACGGGGTTTCGGGCAACCGTCCCCGTCGCCCACTGTTTTTTAAAAGGATGCCGGGTCGCCCCGGCTGTGTTGTGTTTATCAGAAGTCCAGTCTCTGGAGCATCTTGACGACGGTGTCCACGACATCGCGTCCCTTCTCGATCCTGTCCATAGCCTGGAGCTCGGTCATTCCGGGTCCGTTGATTCCGAATCCGACGGGCTTGTCGTACTCCAGTCCCAGGTCCATGATCTTCCTCGAGGCCTGTGCCACGACGACCTCGTCGTGCTTGGTCTCTCCGGTGATGACCGCACCGAGGGTGATGACGGCATCGATCTCATCCATCTGCAGGAGCTTCTTCGTGGCCATGGGGACCTCGAACACTCCGGGGACCTTGACGGTCCTGACGATCTCGACTCCGAGGAAATCAGCCTCGGCCTTGGCCCTCTCCATCATGAGGGATGTGACCTCGTAGTTGAACTCGGCGACGACCATTCCTAACTTGTATGCTTTCATTGTAAAATCACCTGTATCTTACCGGACCCTTGTCGGCGAATCCCTGCCTGAGACCTGTACCGGCCCTCTTCGTGAGGCTCTCCGGGCGGAAGAGGAGGTCGTAGACGTTCAGCGCGTGCTCCCTTGCCCTGCTGTCGGCGAGGAATGCGAGCTCGGCATCGTCCTTGGCCTCATCCTCGTGGACAAAGACCTCGATAATGTGTTTGTTGGTCATGAGCTGTGCCCTGATGAGACCTGTGGAGGCCTCATGGGCGCACATCTTGTCCTTCTGCATCGGCCCGGGCATCCCCAGGGCCATGACTATATCGCAGTTCTGCTCCTCTATGAGCTTCTTGCATGCAACCGGAAGGTCCTTCACACCCGGCACGGTGTACCTGACGATCCTGAATCCGGTTCCGGCGTGCTGAAGCTCGTCGATAGCGGAATGCCCCATGTCGTACCTTGCGAACGTGGTGTCCGCAATACCAATGATCTTCATGATGAACCACCCATCTCACGGATCCTCTTAACGATCCTGCGTGTGGCGTTCAGGTCGTCGGCGCACTCGCCGGCACGTACGACCTTGATATGACCCAATCCCTTCTCCGCCAGTTTGGAGTGCATCTCCTCCGGATCGAAGGTCTGGTCGAATCCCAGGACGATTATGTCGGGATCGACCTCACGGACGGTATCGTACATGTCGCCGTCCCTTCCGATGATCACCCTGTCGACGGGTTTGAGCGAACCGACTATGCGTGCGCGCATATCTTCCGGGGTTATGGGCTCGTGCTTCCTCCTGCGTACGGTGGAATCGCATGCCACCACGACCACCAGTTCGTCTCC
>JBJEIK010000175.1:0-10093 GCA_051876975.1 Candidatus Methanomethylophilaceae archaeon | reverse complement strand
CGATCTCAAGTCCACACTCATACACTGCATCAATAAGATCCTTAAACCGACCGGAGGTGCCGTCCTGATTAATAACAAGGACGTCACCGAGATGAAGCTGAAAGAGCTGGCTGCGAACATGGGATATGTCCCCAACGCCACCGAAGATTCGTTCCCACTGACCGTCGTGGACACAATCATGGTCGGATTGCAGAACGATTACAAGTTCGGAACATCGGACGAGGACCTACGCAAAGTATACGACGTTCTTGAGATGATGTCAATAGAGCACCTCGCCATGAGGAACTTCGACGAACTCTCCGCAGGACAGCATCAGAAAGTTATGCTCGCCAGAGGTCTGGTGAGATCCCCCGATGTGGTCCTCCTGGATGAGCCCACTTCGAATCTGGATATAAAGCACCAGATCGAAGTAACAAAGGTCCTGAGCAGACTTCCGAAGGAGAAGGGGATGATGATCATCATGATCAGCCATGACATCAACATCACCGCAAAATACGCCGACAGGATCATAATGATGCATGATGGGAAGATCTTCGCCGTCGGAACAGCGGAGGAGGTGCTTACGAAGGAGAACCTGAGGACAGTGTACGGCGTGGATGCGGACATCGTAATCCATAACGGACGTCCCCATGTGATTCTGAACGACACCGTCGACTCCGGAAAGGAGCTGTGAGAAACGGGGGAGGCTTCCTTTCAGACCCTGTCGGAACGGAACCACTACCACCTTTGAAATCACCCGGTTCCGACGGGGCCATTTATATCGGACAATGATGTCGACCACCATCGCCATTTTAATCGGACATGGCTCTGATATGACTATTTCAGGACGAATGTTTGATTTCAGACAATAGCGTCTGGGCCTCCTCGATCCCGTTGTCCGCGGCCATCTTCAGCCATTTGACCGCCTCCTCGGTGTTCTGCTCCACTCCGATACCGTTGAGATAGTAGTATCCGGCCATGTGCATGGCAGTGGAGACACCATCCATCGCTGCGTTGACGAAGCATTCGAAGGACTTCTCCGCATCCGGACCCTTGGATCCTATACCTTCTGAATAGAGGTATCCGAGCCTCTCTGTCGCAAATGCATCCCCTTCCTTGGAACCTTTCTCATAGCATTCGGCCGCCTTGGGGAGGTCGATCTGCGTCCCCACACCGAACTCGTAGCAGATCCCGAGATGGAATGTGGCATTCAGATTGCCTGCCTTGGATGCGGTACGGTAGAGCTTGAAGGCCTTGACCTCATCCCTCTCCACGCCCAATCCCTCCTGATAGAGGTAGGCAAGATTGGTCCTGGCCTCGGAGTTGCCCTGGTTCATCGCCAGACGGAAATATCTGGCGGCTTCGGAGTAATCCTGCTTCACTGAAACCCCGTCCATATAGGCCAATCCTGCATACAGCTGGGCATCAGGGATGCCATCTTCGGCGGCTTTGATGGAGTACTGTGCTGCACGGACACTGTCGATCCCGTCATACTGCCCCTGCATGTATAGCCTGACCATCATGGACATGGCCTCGGTCTGCCCCTTGTCCACGGCCCTCTCCAGATAATCATATCCGAGAGCCTCGTCCTGCTCCACATCCCATCCGAAAAGATACGCCATCGCCAACGCGTACAATCCATCGGCATCATCCTGTGCGGCGAGCTCCCTCACCTGGTCGATGTTCAGTTCGACGTCACCGTTGCTGGCGTGGAAAACGAATCCCCTCTCCTCATCCATGATGGTGTGATGTCAGACAAGACCTTATTACCTACGGATAACCTCTGCAGCTTTGGTTATGATCCGCGGATCATGCCTGGTTCAGAGCTTCCTCAAAGCCGTTTCTGCATCCTGCCATCCAGGATATGTATGCTCCCACTGCCTGAACACGGAATCATGCACCCTATGGGAGGGACGATATCCCTGTCTGAGGTGGAGACACTCATGGTACACCACATAGTCCAATGTGTGCTCAGACACATCCTCGGAATCCAAGGCCGCGGATATCCCCACGAGACGGAACATGGTACTGCAGAACCCGACCCTGCGTTTGCTGTCCCTGCGGGTCCATGAGATGTAGGAGTTGGTGATGTCCGATTCCTCCAGGATGCCGGAGTCGAGAAGCCTCTGTACGCTTTCCGACAGATTGTGTACATCACCCGTATCCGACCTTATGATGTTCTTGGATCTGGCGATGTACGTTGGCCTGTTGTTCAGGATGAAGTCATCCGATGTAACGTAGTCCAGGAAAGCCTCGGATTCAGACCACTTCAGACCCTTCGCCCTACGGCATATCATCACGCACATATCGGAGAGCACATCCTCGGGACACCCCTTCATGTAATCGGAGATCTGGATGTGTATCGAATCGCCCTTGATCCTCCAGGCATAGTATAACTCCTTCCGTTTGACGTACTCGGCGGTGACTATACCGAAGTATCCTCTGCACAGCTGTGCGACATCAACGCTTTCCATCTGTCCTCCGGACGACGGCATCCTTCTGTCTCTGCCTCCTCTGGATGGAGTGTTCGGTGAACACCGGCCTCCCCCTTAGGTCCACACCGCAGTGGTACATCATGGTCGACACGGTGGACGGTGTGGGGGTGAACACCTGCACCTGCTCGGGATTGGTGTGCAGAACATCGTGACAGAATCTTGAGAGATCCTTCATGTCGTCGTCGGTGCATCCCGGATGTGCGGCCATGAAGTAGTATGTGAGGAACTGCTTCTTCCCCCTTTCCCTGCTGAGGGCGTCGAAGCGCTTCTTGAACTCGATCAGCCTGTCGGCGGATGGCTTCCCCATGAGCCTCAGGACCCTGTCGGAGGTGTGTTCGGGAGCGACCTTCATCTGTCCGGAGACGTGATATGAGACGATCCTCCTCAAGTAATCGTCCCCGTGCGCCCTGTCGGCTAGGATCATGTCATATCTTATTCCGGAATTGACGAAGACCCTCCTGACACCAGGTACCGCCGTTATCCTCCTCAACAGGGAGATCTGACGGGAGTGGTCGATGGGCATCCTCGGACATGTCTTGGAACCCAGGCATCTGCGATCCCTGCAGATCCCCTCGGACACCTTCTTCGGGCACTCGATGCCGTACATGTTTGCCGTGGGTCCTCCCACATCCTGTATGATGCCGTTGAACGAATGGGATGATGCAAGCCGCTCCACCTCCGCGACTATGGAGTCCTCACTCCTGGAGACCACGGTCCTCCCCTGATGCACCGCTATGGCGCAGAAGGAACAGGCACCGTAGCATCCGCGATGCGTGGTGATGGAGTTCCTGACCGTCTCCATCGCCTTGACATGGCCGTCTTTGGCATAGTAAGGATGGACGGCGTTCTCGTAATCCGATCCGTACACAGAATCCAATTCCTCCGTGGTCATCGGACGCTGTGGACGTCTCTGGACGAGATACCTCTCGCCGTGTCTCTGACACAGGTCCCTCCCGGTGACGGGATCGCAGTTATCGTAGAAGATCCTGAACGATTCGGCGTAAGCCCCGGGATCGGCTTTGCAATCCTCATAGGAGGGTATCTCCAGAGCATCCAACGGCCTCTCGGATTGCATGAAACAGATGCCCCTCACATCCTTCCATTCCCTGTCCGACCTCATCCTCTCGGCGATCTCCAAAGTGGAAAGCTCCGCCATCCCATAGATGATCGCGTCCGCCTTGGAATCCAGGAGGATGGACCTCCTGATTGAATCGGACCAGAAGTCGTAATGGGCCATGCGCCTGAGACTGGCCTCCACACCGGCAAGGATGATCGGTCTGCCCTTGGCGTGTTTCTTGATCAGGTTCGTGTAGGCGATGCATGCCCTGTCCGGACGCCTGTCGTTCACCCCTCCGGGTGTGAAGTCGTCCTCCTTGCGGAACTTGTTCGCAGGGGTGTAGTTCGCCACCATGGAATCCACGCATCCGGCCGAAACGGACCAGAAAAGCTCCGGAAGTCCGAGACGGGTGATGTCATCACCGGATTGGACGGAGGGCTGCGCTATGATGCCGACCCTGAAACCGTGGTCGATCATCCAATGGCCGATGAGGGCGGTGCCGTTGTAGGAGTTGTCGGTGTAGGTGTCTCCCGACACCAGGATGATGTCGAGGGCATCCCATCCGCGGGCACGGACCTCCTCCATGGTGGTCGGTATGAACAACTCATTCCTCCCCGCTCTTCTCCAGGAGCTCCTTGGCGGGACCGTATCCGGCATCTGCGGCGGCGATGATCATGTCGTACTCCTCCTCATCGTAGGCTGCGTCAGCCTCTCCGCGGATGATCATGATCCCAAGGTTGTACATGCACTCGGGATTCTCGAACTCCGCACCTGCGCGGAAGTACTGGGACGCCATGTCGAAGTCCTGCTCCACACCGTTGCCGTCGTAGTACATGACACCGAGCCTGTAGAGG
The DNA here is from genome assembly GCA_051876975.1 of Candidatus Methanomethylophilaceae archaeon. Classification (GTDB taxonomy): domain Archaea; phylum Thermoplasmatota; class Thermoplasmata; order Methanomassiliicoccales; family Methanomethylophilaceae; genus Methanoprimaticola. The sequence goes on along the minus strand of JBJEIK010000175.1, from coordinate 5,708 downwards.
GCGTCTATGTTTCCGTCGGAGCCTGCGGTCTCCAGCAGACCCACAGGGTCGATGTCGCCTAGATCCGCTTCCCCCTCACCGACGAGGACACCGAGATGGTAGAATGCCGGAGGGTATCCCAGGTCGGCCGCCTGCTTGTAGTACGAGATGGCGGTACGCATGTCCTTTTCGACCACGATCCCCTGCTCGTACATCAGAGCGAGGTTGCACATGGCGCTGCAGTCCTGGTCCTCCGCCGCCTCCTTGAGGAGACCGAAGGCCTTCCCCTCATCCTTGGGCAGACCTTCTCCGGAAAGGTACATCGCACCCAGGTTGGCCTTGGCATCCACGCTTCCCAGCTTCTCCGCCTTCCTCAGGAGCTCCAAGGACCTCTTCTCATCCTTCTCCACCCCCTCGCCTTTGAGGTAGAGCACGGAGAGGGTGAACATGTGCTCCGGATCGTTGCCGATGGACACCGCCTTGGATATGAGTGCGAAGGCCCTCTCCTTGTCCTGGGGAACGCCGTGTCCGTCCAGGAAGAGCATACCGTAGTCGTACAGTCCCGGAGGACAGTCCTGCTCCGCCGACATCCTGTACAGCTCCGCAGCGGCCCTTATGTCCAAGGGGGCGCCATCCCCGTCCTCGTACATGTTGCCCAGGACGTCCTGGGCCAGTGCATGTCCCATGCCCGCGGCCTGACTCAGGAGCTCGAAAGCCCTCCTGAGCTCGTTCTCGTCACCGGCCTCGGTGTAATATCTGTACCCCTCTGTGAAAAGCTGGTCGGCCTCGCTCATACCTTCATCTCCATTATGTAATCATACATGACGAATCCGTCCCCTATGGGATTGTCCGCTGAATCCACGATCTCGAAACCCGCATGCCTGTAGATGTTCAACGAGGATTCGTTGTCCCTCTTGACCGTCAGATGGACGCACCTCAACCCCAGAGACCTGGCCACATCCCTCAGATGGGCGAAGGTCCTCATGGCATATCCCTTCCCGCGGTGCTCCTTCAGGATGTACATCTTGGAGAGGTACAGTCCCCTGTCGTCCGGAGCGTATCCGGCATATCCGACTATCCGACCGTCCACGGTGATGCAAAGATAGGTGTATCCCTTGTTGACGATCTGATCCCTCATCGCCTCGAAGGATTGGAACTTGTTGAGCATGTAATCGATCTGGTCCTGGGATACCAGTCCCCTGTAGGCCTCGTTCCACACAGTGTGACCGATGGATGCGATGATCCTTATCTGCTCGTCGGTGGTCGCCGGGATCAGCTCGAATCCCCTCCCAGAGTTCCTGACCGTCGTGATGTAGTCGTACAGTTCGGCCTCGAAGTTTACCCCGTAGCGGACGTCGGTTCCCGCATCGTGCGTACGTATTATGCTTCCGACTGTGAGGTCCACGGCCGCTTCGACCGCTTTTCCCAGGGAAAGACCGGACTCGCAGGCCCCCACCAGAGCGGAACCGAACACATCGCCCGTTCCGTGGTAGTATCCCGGGACCTCGGGGCGCATGACCTCCCCTCTGTCACCCGTCTCATAGTCCATGTAGACGGCACCCACAAGGCCCTGCTCGAAGCTGACACCCGTGATGATCATCCGTCTCACGCCGAAGACACGGCTCCTCTCGAAGATCCCGTCGATGTATTCCCTGGTGTAGGGACCCTCCACGTATCCCTCCCCGAGCATCAGGGTGAGCTCCGTGAGGTTCGGCATCATGACATCTGCCCTCTCGCAGAGCCTCCTCATCCCCTTGGGGAAATCCGGTCCGAAGACGGAGTAGAGCCTTCCCTCGTCGGCCATGACCGGATCCACATACACCGTGGTCCCCTCCTCCGAAACGGAACCTATCAGATCGCATACCAGGTCGATCTGCTCGAAGGATCCCAGGAAGCCGGTGTAGACCGCACCGAACCTCAGGCCCAATGATGCCCAGTGGTCCTGTATGGGCCTGATGTCCCCGGTCAGGTCCCTGTATGTGAAACCGGTGAATCCTCCGGTGTGAGTGGACAGAACAGCCGTGGGGAGTACGGAGCATTCGATACCCACGGACGAGATGATCGGGAGCGCCACGGTGAGGGAGCATCTCCCCACGCATGACACGTCGTGTACGGCCAGGATCCTTTCCTGTTGCATGTGACTCCCATGATTGGCCTGTTATAAAGCCTTATATATCGGCCTGTGAAAGGAACCCGCTGGCTATGTATACCCGATTTCCTTAGGCGGATGCATGGATTCGTCGGATGCACACCTCGAGAGGGCGCTGGAGGAATACAACCAGAAGGTCAACGAACTCGAGCCCCAGGGGCCCACCGAGCAGCTGCTGGAGGCCTACATCAACCGCGGATGCATCCTGTCGATGATGGAGTACAGGACCTCCGCCATGGAGGATCTGGATTCCGCATCGGAGCTGATAGAGTATCTGGAGACCGATGGCGACGAGGTGGATGCCGGCACCTATGTGAAGACATACGCGGAGATGGGTAACCTCCTCTTCGAGCAGGGTGCGGATCCCGTTGAGGCCTACGTCCGTGCTGGACTGAGGGTGTCGAAACTCAACGACCGTTCGCGTCACTTCGACCACAGGTCCATAGTACGCATGTGCATAGGCGTCACCGAGGACCTGATCGATTCGGAGTATCCGGAGGACACAGAACCCTTCCTCGGAAAGGGCATGTCCATGGTCATGACGAAGAGGGACGCATGGTCCATGAACAGGTATCTGGAGCTTCTGAACCTGGAGGCGGAGGTGGCGGATGCTAAGAACGACCCGCAATCGGCGATAGAATCCTACGCCCGTGCCATAGACGTGGGCACTGAGCTTCTGGGTATGGAGCAGCTGGAGGATCCCGAGGAACTCGTGATGTCCTTCGTATCGAAGGCGGAAGCGGAGGACGGCCTCGGATTGACGGACATGTACCTCTCGGATGCCAATGCGGCAATCGTGCTGATGGAGCAGATGCTGGAATTCAACAGATTGGACGACACAGAGGTTCTGATATCCCTTCACCACGACATGGCCGGTGTCCTGATGAAAAACGGTCGCATCGAGGAGGCGGAGAAGCATCTGATGAAGGCGATGAGCCTCGGCGTCCACGGTGCCTCCGAGTACATGAACAGCCAGACCAACAGATCGTTCTGAGGAATATGGGGGAGGTCCCCCGTTTCATGATCAGCGGATGAAGTTGAACATCCTCTTCTCGGGAACCGCGTGCTCCACACCGTTCTGTTTCCCGAGTTCGATACACTTCACCAACCATGCCATGTTCTGACCGATCGTGCGCATGGTCTGCAATCCCTCGACATCCTGCTCCACCTGGTCCGCTTCCTTACCGAAGACCTGGTTCCAATAGGTGGATGACACCACGGGCATGTTGTTGATGGTGAAGTGCTTGTTGATGACATCCATGGATGCTGTGCATCCGGCACGTCTGGCGCTCAGGACGGCTGCGGCGGGCTTGAATGCGAAGTTCCTCCCGCCGGAGTAGAAAGCCCTGTCCATAACGGTCAACAGTCTCGCACTCGGATGGGCGTAGTAGACGGGTGATCCGAACACGAAACCGTCGCAGTCCTTCGCCTTTTCCACGATCTCGTTGACGATGTCGTCTATGACGCACTTCCCGGTCTCCCTGCATTTACCGCATGCGAGACAGTCGGAGATCGGCTTGTTGCCGATGAAGATCGTCTCGGTCCCTATTCCCTCGTTCTCCAATGTGTCCGCGACCTCCTTCAGGGCGCGTGCGGTGCATCCGTTGTCCCTCGAGCTTCCGTTTACCAGCATTACCTTCATACTGTACACCTTCCTGATTCAGACTGATCTTCCCATATCGTAGGCCTGTTGCATGTATTCCGTATCAACGACCTCTCCCTTCCTGTGGACTCCCTTGGCACGGATGACCCCGCCTTCGGTGCTTCCCTGGATACAGGATGCGAATCCGCGGAAGCATTCCAGGGTGCAATCCATGACGGTCTCTGTATCCTCCTCAGAGGTCATGATGAAATAGAACACCTTATCCCTCATCACCTTCCAGACACTGACAGACCTGTCGATGAGCGCCTTGATCTGTGCATCAACGGAATAGAAGTAGACGGGTGATGCCATCACGATGACGTCCGAGGTCATCATCCTGCCGACCATCTCGGGAACATCGTCTTCGATTATGCATCTGTGTGTCTGACCGCAGCAACTGCATCCGGTGCAGAAACCGACCTTGCAATCGGCCAATGAAACCTTGGTCACATTGTGACCGGCATCACGGGCACCTTCGGCGAATCTGTCGCAGAGCTTGTCCGAGTTGCCTCCCTTGCGGGGGGACCCGGATATGATGAGGACCTTCTTCGACATAATGATCTTCCTGGTCGATGTTCCGTCGGGTGATATATAAGGATGTGTCAAAGGAGTGCGGCACTTGCGGTCGTTCCGTGCACATCATGGTACATCATCGTCCGAATAGCCGTTGTGTGAACCATCCGATATATCTTGCCATAATGCTCCATCCAAACAAGACATCGAGGTCGATGTCAGTGGCTTATATTCATTCCGCTGTATTCATGATACCTTGGAAATCAGGACATTGACCAAGTACACGTTCCAGAACCACATCCATATTGGTGTTCCCGCACGCCTTCGTTCTTCCATACAGGTCAGATACATCCAATCTGTCCAGAAACCTCCTAAAAGCCCTCAGATCATGATCTATCAGACCATATCCCATCTCGGCCAGAACAGATTCCAGACATGGATCGTTGTAAACGGGAATGATATGGTCCCGCAACGGAACGCTCCTGAAAAGATCTCCACTACGATAAGAACGAAATGAAGCACTGTCACCATCCACATCCAACACAGGATATATCCTGAGATCCACCAGTATTCTATTCCTCCGGTCATAATCAAGATCGGGGAATGCTCTGTGCATAGACATCATACTGACAAAGGGCATGGATGAAAGAACATCAGGGGATGAATGCATGGATACAGTATGACCTTTTCCTAAAGGTTGACATATCACGAGTTCTGTCTTCAACTCGTTCCTGAGCCAGTCGAAAAGGAGATACTCCGTCTCACCATGGATCACGATCACCGTATTGGGAAGACTCATGATGAACCAGCATCCCTGATCAGATCGTCAGCTATTCCCTCAAGATCAAGATCCCTTATGTGGGGGATTCCATCGAATGCCCCCTTGAGATAGATCTTACGCTTGTTGTTGTTCGTCTGGACCTCCGCTATCCTGTTCATGGGCCTTATGTCCTTGTACCCGTTCCTATCCACTCTAAGGATGAATAAACTGGAAGGCTTCGTGATCTCCATCAACGAAGTGTTATGGGTTGTGATCACGAGCTGACCTCTGATTTTCGGCATGATCTGTGACATCACATCCACCACCAGCTTGTCATGGATTCCAGAATCCAACTCATCGATGAAAGCCACACCTCCGATAGAACATGCGAGCAATGGTTGGAAAACGTCCAGAAGTTTCCTGGTTCCTGAGGATTCCCTAGAGAAAGGGATCGTACGTTCCATCCCTTCGATCTCCTTGACCACATTCAACCTGTATTCAATATGATCATCGGATATCTCCCTCTCATAACGAACATCCTTGATATCAGAATAAAGGCGGATGAGAAAGGCAGATATGGCCTCTTCATACGCATCCAATGTCTTGGAATCCTTGCTCGGAATCCTACCCTGAACCAAATCCCCGATGTCCGGAAGAGGGCCCCC
>JBJEIK010000174.1:0-1828 GCA_051876975.1 Candidatus Methanomethylophilaceae archaeon | reverse complement strand
CGCCTTATGGTGGACGTAATACGCTATCTCCAAGAGGCTGTCTACCCGAATGTGGCTTGTTTTCGTGGTGTTCCCGCCTTTGGTGTCATATCCGGTACCTGTTTGCGGATCCATATGGGGCATCGGCTCTGCCGCGGTATTCGCGGTATATTCGGTGATCCGGAGGGGTTGGGTGCGGACATCCGATGCCATATGTACCGTTTCAGTAGTACCAGATACCTAATAGTAGGATACATACATGGATCCTACTATCAGCCGGACCTCACATACGAATCGCGAGCCGTATCCGAACCATCGAACCTTGGGTCGAGCATGATCATGTGAGGTCTCCCATGATTCTCCACGATGTCGCACTCCACCCCGTACACCGCGGCGATGTTCTCCCTGGTGATCACGTCCGCAGGCTTCCCCACCGCGTACACACCTCCGTTGGACAGCATGATCATGTTGTCGGAGTACTGCGCGGCGATGTTCAGGTCGTGGCTGATCATCACAACCATGATGCCCTTCTCCTCGGACAGCTCCTTCAGGATCCTCGTGACCTCCATCTGATGTTTGATGTCGAGATTGGACGTCGGTTCGTCCAGTAGAAGGACCTTGGGCTCCTGAACCAGTCCCCTGGCGATCATAACCTTCTGGTGCTGTCCCGCGGACAGCTCGTCGAAGGACCTGAGGGCGAGGTCCCTGATCCCCAGGAGGTCCAGCGTGGAGTACACCACATCCAGGTCGTGGTCCAGGGACTTCCATCCCGAATGGGGGTGCCTTCCCATGAGCACGGTGTCCACCACGGACAGTGGGAAGGCGTCGTGAGCTGCATACGGGACATAACCGATCTCCTTCGCCAGCTCCTTCATGTTGATCGTGCCCACATCCCTGCCGTCCAGCAGTATGGTGCCTTCGGTGGGGGACAGCATCCTGTCTATGCAGTGTATCAAAGTTGATTTCCCGACACCGTTGGGTCCTATGATCGAGACCAGCTGCGGTCCCGAGATGTCGAGGGTGACGTCCTCCAGCACGGGAACGCCCGTGTAGGAGAACTCCATTCCGTCTATCTGTATCCTCATTCCAATCACCTCTCAGGCCCAGGCGCTCTTCCTCATCCTCAGAAGGATGAACAGGAACAGCGGACAGCCTATTATCGCGCTAACAACCCCCACGGGGAGGCCCATCTGCCCCGCGACGGAGGCGACGGAGTTGGCCATCAGAAGGAACACCGCCCCGAAGGCCGCGGAGGCGGGTATGAGATATCTGGATTCGGAACCCACGAATATCCTCGCGATGTGGGGCCCGACCAATCCTATGAAACCTATGGTCCCACAGAAGCTCACCACGGCGGCGGTCATCAGGGACACTATGAGCATCAGGACAAGGGTTGTCCTGTTGGTGTTTATGCCGAGGGAGTGGGCGGTCTTGTCCCCGGACATCATCACGTTTATCCTCCTGTTCATGGACATCGATAGAACCATCCCGATGACTGTGACGATGAACGGGATGGGGAGGGATTCCCATGTTATGGATGCGAAGGAACCGACGTTCCATTCGTACACGTCGGCGAGCGTCTGTTCATCCGCTGTGAGCATGAGGATGGTGGAGCATGCGGAGAACACGTATGAGACGGCGACTCCGATCAGGATGATCTTGGTGGGGGTGGTCCTCCTCTTCAGCGAGAAGATCAGGATCACCGTCATGGGGATCAGCGAGAACACGAACGCCATCACCACCTGTCCCATCATGGAGCCGACGGTTCCGATGAGGGTGATCCCGGAGATCGCCGCCAAGCAGACTCCGAGGGATGCCCCTGATGATATCCCCATCATGTAGGAGATCG
>JBJEIK010000173.1:0-10180 GCA_051876975.1 Candidatus Methanomethylophilaceae archaeon | reverse complement strand
GTCTACATCATGGAACTGGTGGCCATGGCCTTCGGCGACAGAAGGTCACTCGGATATCACAACATCCCCGTGCCGGAGTGAGGTCCGCCGGGATCGAAAACAACAGATGAGGGGAGGGGGTGGTCCCCCGTCCCTGAAAGGTTTCAGATGAGGTCCTCGAATCCCTCGACGACCTTGGGGTACTTCTCCTTGACAGCCTTGAGCAGGTTGTACACGGTTACCTCCTTCAGGTCGGCGGTGGAGACCATCTTGATGAGCTCATCGATCGTCTCGTCGTCCAGGCTGGCGAGCTTCTCCTTGGCCATGAAGTTCCTGAAGAGCTTGTCCTCCATCCTGTCGCGCCACATCTTCTCGTAGGGCATGAGGGCCTTCTTGGAGAAATCACCCGTCTTCGCGCACTCGGTGAGCACCTTTCCGGCGTACATTCCGGTCCTGCATGCGTGGCAGATTCCTCCGCCGGTGATGGGGTCGATGATCCTCGCGGCATCTCCGACGAGGATGATGTTGTCATCCACGGCGCAGTCGAGTCCGGGGCATGTGGAGACGAATCCTCCCATGATCTCCAGGATCTGTCCGTTCTTGAACCTGGGGTCCTCGGCGATGAACTTGTCGAGATAGTACTTCGCATCGGCGTTGCCCTTGCAGAGCCTTCCCATGACACCGATACCGACGTTGGCGACCTTCTCTCCCTTGGGGAAGATCCAGACGTATCCTCCGGGTGCCACGGATCCGATGACGAACTCGCAGTAGTCGGGGACGATGTCGATGTTGCACATCCTGTACTGGATGCAGGAGTCGATGTTGTTCAGGTCCAGGTTGGTGTCAATACCGGCCCACCTTCCGACCTGTGATTCGTAACCGTCGGCGGCGACGATGCACTTGGCGCGGATCTCGATCTCCTCGCCCATGCTCTTTCCCTTGATACCGACGAGCTTACCGTCCTCGCGGATGACACCGGTGGCGGATGTCCTCATCATGATCTTGGCACCGGCGTTGGCGGCGTCCCTTGCGAGGGCCTTATCAAAAAGGTGCCTCTCCAGGACGTATCCGACCTCGGACCCGGCCTTGGACTCGTCCAGCTGGAAGCTGGTCCCCTGAGGGGATTTGATGATCGCACCCTTCATGTCGGCGCGGATCCAGGTGGGGTCGGGGGTGATCTTGACCTCGTCGAGCCACTTCTTGGAGACTCCCTCGGCGCACCTGAGGGGTGCTCCGATCTCTGCCTTCTTCTCGATAAGGATCGTGTCGAGGCCTCCCTCGGCGCAGTACCTTGCGGCCATGCTTCCTCCGGGTCCGGCTCCGACAACCACGACGTCGCACTGGTATGTCTTCATATGATCACTCCATGGAAAGGGCTGCGACGGGGCACAGCTTCACGCATCTTCCGCATTTGATGCAGTCCTCGTTGAACTCCAGGATGAAGTCGTTGAGGAATATGGCGTTCTTGGGGCATGAGCCCACACATCCTCCGCAGTGGAGGCATTTGTCGAAATCTACCTTCATGGCATTCACTCCTTGGCGGGTTCATCTGCCCTGTCCTCGATGGGCACGATGAGTGCGGCGGCAAGCTCCTTGGCCTCCGCGGCATGGGTCTTCTTCCACTCCTCCAGGGGAACGGAGAACTTCTCCTCCACTCCCTTGCGGAACTCGGGTCCCGAGTTGTAGGCGCAGAAGGGGATGATCTTGAGGTCGGGTGTGATGTAGTGGACACCGCAGCGCCTGACCCTCTCGATATCGTAATCGTAACTGTCCTGGAAATGCATTCCGGCGATGAGCATCATCTTCCAGGAGAAGGAAGCGAGGGCATCCTTGGACTTGTGGCTCATGACACCGGAGATGAGGTCCACGAACTTCTTCTTGGTGAGCCCCTCGGGCATCTTGGACTCGTCGACGCAGCTGTTGAGCAGCTTGAGCAGCTTGGCCAGGTACAGCTTCTTGAACCTGGCGTTCTCGGCCTTGTCGGCGATCTCGTTCAGTCCGGAGGAGAACCTGGCGATGTCAACGAACCTGGGGAAGGGCGTGACGTTGCCCTTATCGTCCTGGAACAGATAGGTCGCGATACCGCAGTGGGGATGGGTGGTGAACGTGACCTTGGTCTGTCCGAGGAGGATGGATGCGAACTTGGAGATCGGTGCGACCACGGGGACGGGGTACCAGTCGTCCTTTGTGGTGTATCCGGTCTGGGTGCTGACCCTGTCCACGAGGTCGGGCAGTGTGAACCTTCCCTTGGAGACCTCCTCGTTGGTGACCCTTCCTGTGAAGGCGATGGGCTGGAAGTTGACACCCCTGATGACGTCCGCATGGTCGAACGCGAACCTCACGATGTCTCCGATTATGTCATCGTTCATTCCCATTCCCACGACGGGGACGAGGACGATGGACGGGGAGTGGATCCCCTCGGCGTTGAGCTTCCTGCAGTTCTCGATGACGCCCATCTTCACGGCCATCATCTTCCTTCCCCTGGACCTCAGGTAGACATCGTCGCTGAGTCCGTCGAACTGGAGGTAGATGGTGTTCAGACCGGCGAGCTTGGCGGCCTTGAGGAACTCGTAGTCCTTGGCGAACTTGATTCCGTTGGTGGCGACCTGGACCTGTGCGAATCCCAGCTCCTTGGCGTCCCTGACGGCCTCGATGAACTGAGGGTAGACGGTGGGCTCGCCTCCCGCGAACTGGATGGCAGTGCACTTGATGGGTTTCTCGGACCTGAGGGCCACGAGCATGTCGTGGACCTGCTCGAAGGTGGGCTCGTAGACGTATCCTGCATCGTTCGCGTTGGCGAAGCAGATGGGACAGTTCATGTTGCACCTGTTGGTGAGGTCGAGGTTGGCGATCGCGGAACAGGAGAGCATGTCGATCCTCTCCCCGTCGATCACGATGTGGACGGTATCGTCATCATCCTCGATCGTGCGGTCCATGGCATTGTGGAGACCGACACCGTCGTATGCGAAATTCTCTGCCTTGAGGTACATGTCCACATCGGACCAGTACACATCGCTGAACTTCCCGTGCACGGGGCACTCCTTGTCCATGTAGACCTTTCCGTCCCTGGCCACGATATCGGCCGCGATCAGCTTTCCGCATTCCGGGCAGAGTGACTTGGTCTTCTTGGGGAGACCCTTTGTCACCGTGTAATCCTTAGATGTTATCGTCATAGTACCCTTGCCGGCACAATCTCTTCATAATATAAAAAAAGGGATACGCGGAAGGAACGGGTCGACACGAAGCACCCCCGACCGGAATCAAGAGTGACCGCACGGTGCACCCTTTATCACCTCTCCGGAAGGAGAGCCAGCCATGAACAGAGACAGAAGGGGGAGCATGCCCTTCGCCATAGTGGCGGTCACGATCCTGATGATGTCCGTGGTCTGCGGGGCGGTGCTCGCATCCTACGAACGGGCATCGGACAACGCGGAGGAGATCGAACGCGAGAGCGGTTCCGTGGAGGCGTCCATGGAGGGTATAGCCATGCACGTGGACCGCGGTCTGGGGGAGATCATCCTCTCGATATCCAAGGACAGCACCCTCGGCGGATTGGACGACAGGGCGGCCGTCTTCAAAGAGAGGATGGGGGGATGGCTGTCGTTCCAGTTCCCCCTGGCGGACTCCGGCGTGCGTGCGGAACTCGTGTCCCATAACATCGAACTTATCGCCGAGAACATGCGCGACCCCGCATCGTCCGAGGTGGAGGGCGGTTATGTGCCAGCATACCTCCGTGCCATCGGAACGCTGACCGTGGACATCAGGACGGACTCCGGCAAGGCGAGGGTGGACATCGACATCTCCACGGACGGGAGCTACGCCCTCCCCCTGGTGGCCGGACAGGGCTCCATGTTCGAGACCATGACGGACTCCGATGGGGGGATATCCCTGTCCGAGATGGTAACATACCAGCTCACATGCCTCGCACAGACACGTGTCCTGAACGGATACGGAGCACTATCGGCCTACGGCGACATGGGGACATCCTCGATCATAACCAAAGAGGATGTGGAGAGGGCGTACAACAACGCCCTCTCCGCCATAGGCCTGATATGCTTCAGGACGGAGACGGGTGAATTGGGGATGTCCCCGGGGACCGACCTGGCGGACCTCATCGCATCCGACGACGGTTACCTGGCCATCGACATCCCCCTGGTGTACGCCCAGGCGGTGATGGGCGTGATCGACGAGATCGCCCTGGGATGGTTCGAATACCTCTGCGCGGACAGGGTATGGGACAAGGTGGACTACGACCAGAACGGGTTCCTGTTCCTCTGCGACGTCATCGGCTCCTTCCTCAAGGGGGAGGATGTCCTCGGTGCCGCATCGTACATCAGGGAGGTCATGTCCTCGAGGGGGTACTCCGAGGATGATTACAGGTATCCCGGGTCCGGAACCACGAGAGGCACCTTCAGCGACGTCACCGTCAGGGTGAGCAACCCCACGGAGGACCTGTTCGAACAGAGCTGGATCAAGAGGTTCAAATCCACGTATTATCAAGGGACGGAGACCATGATGGACCATATCCGCTCCATCCTGAACCTGGCCGCATCCAGGATGGCCGACGGCATGGGCATGGATGCGGTGAAGGTGAGGATCGACCCGGAGGACGGCACCCCTTTCCCGGACACACTGTCGAGGGCGCTGACCGAGGGGTTGCGCCACTGCTCCGAGGATTTCGAGGAGGCGGTGCGGGCATCGCTGGAATCCACCTCGTCCTTCGGGGACCCGTTCTACGGGGCCATCGCCGACGCCATCGACGAACATGCATCGGATCTCGTCGACTCGGCCGCATTCATGTCCAGGTTGGAGAGGGCCCTCACAGAGGCCATGCCCGAGGGCACGGACATATCCGAACTGCTATCATCCGACACGGCGCAATCCATGCTCAGGTCCTATCGCAACTCGGTGTACTCCGACCTGGAGGTCTTCGAGGAGCTGAGGTACGTTCCCGGAGGGGACCCCGGGATCATAGACAGCATACTGGCATCCCTGTGCGCCATCGGACTCGACACCATCGGCGTCATGGAACCCGTGAGGATGTCCTTCGAGAGGATGGGATACGAGGTCTCCGAGAGGATACGGGTGAACTCCGCCGACGGCATCACCCGTCTCCCAGGGAACCACACCTTCCGTCTCCAGGACGGGAACGGCAACACCACGACGGAGAGGATCGAGGCCACGGTCGCATCCGACCCCATGGTGACCAGACCCCTCGTGGACGATGGACTGTGCGTCCACACGGTGGGGTTCGGGGAGGACTCGTTGGCATCCTACACCACCGTCTTCAGGACGACCATAGACGACTCGATAACATACACGCTCAGAGGTTCGGGGACACTCTCCGACTCCATGGGCACCATATCCTCCGCCTTCGACGGGGGATCCCAACCGCACATGGAGCTCCTGATCACCGTCCAGAGCGCATGGGCGCTGGCAGGAGTGGACTACCATCCCAGCTGCACCGTCGTCAGTGACGCCATGGACAAGGTCCTGGAGCTCCTGGAACCGATCATCGGTCCGCTGATGGAGATGATGTCCCTCACCAGGGACGCCCTGGTCATGCTGGGGGAGAGGCTGTCGGAGATCGCGAACCAGGTGGCCGAGGTCATCGCATCCATGTACGACCGGTTCATGGAACCGATCGAACGGGTCAACTCCTGGATACTGGACGGGATGGAGGGGATAGCATCCCAGATGGGACTCGACATCCTGCTGAGCGTCGGCCTCGGCGACCAGTTCGTGTCCATAGGCATGGGGGATTACACGCTTGTGATATCCACCAACGCCGTGAGCTGGAACGCCACCACCAAGACCCTGTTCTCCGCCACCCTCTCCGGACCCATAGCCGGACTCATGGTGTCCGCCGGGATCACCGTCAAGTGCAAGGGGGAGGTCAACGCCGAGAACCTCATCGTCACCGGACAGGGGACCATAGTGGGAGAGGACTGGTCCGTGAAGGCCAACATCGACCCCCTGATGAAGGGCGGGAAGCATCTGCTGACCCTGGACGGGGAGGTGGACGACACGGACATCAACGTCACCATCCCCGAACTTGTGGACTACCACGAGCTCGGGGTGAGGTTGAGCGACCTGCCCGGTGTGGGCCAGATGCTGAGCTCCATACCCCTCCCCGCCCTGGGGGCCACCGCCAGCATAGATGCGGGTTTCACCCTCAGGTACTCCGCACCGATCCAGACGGGACTCATCATCAACGAGTTCGAGACCAATCCCCCGGGGGACGACGCCGGCAACGAATGGGTGGAGATCCTCAACAACGGCACGCAGACCGTCGACCTGAAGGGATACACCCTGGTCGCATCGTCCGATTGGAGGAACAAGTCCATGGAGATGTCCGGAAGCATATCGCCCGGGGAGAGGCTCGTCATAGTCCCCACGTTCACCCTGGTCAACGAATCCGGGAAGTACACCAAGAACGGGGAGGCGGTGGCGATCAAGGACCCGGACGGCAACACCGTGGACAAGACGCCGGTCAAGAAGGATTCCGCCAACAACGGGGACACGTGGCAGCGCAGGTTCGACGGCTCCACCGAATGGGTGTTCGGCAAGGGGACCAGAGGGGACAGCAACAGCTCCAATCCGATCGAATCCCTGATCCCCGCCACTGATGTGAAGGACCTGGTCTGGGGATGCGTGGAGAAGGCCTTCGGGGATGTGGAGAGGATTACCGACACAGAGTCCCTGGAACTGTTCATGAAGTCCCTGATCAAGCATGTCATCGACGCGGTCATCAAGAAGGTCACCGCCAGGATAGTCGATGCATCGGTGTTCGTCAAGGTGGACATCGGCGATGCCGCGGGGGTGACGTCCAACGGCATCAGGGTGGCCATCGTGGCGGACGACGACCTGGCATCGGACGTCCTGAAGTACGCCGCGGGGAACATACAGGCCATGGTGCTGGGGGTGAAGAACCCGTACAGGATCGATCCCCTGGGCATGTTCACCGAGAACATAGACCTGGAGGTGATGTACCACACATCGGTGGGGTTCCCGAAGCTCCTGGCGGGGGAGAACGACAAGCTCCCGAAGATGGACCTGGCGATATCGTTCCGTGCCAACATGGCCTCGATCACCCGTATTCTGGGCACAGACACAGGCAGACCGTCCGTCACCTGTGCGATAGGTGCCCTGGACTGCCCCTATGAGGTGATACCCTCCAAGCTCAGCCCCAACAAGAACATGGACCACGACCTCTGGCTTATGAAGGTGACCGTCACCTGGTCATGAACCGCCCGGGAAGAAGGGGGAGCGGGCCGGGACGGCCCCTCCCCACGTTCACATGACCCGCGCGCGCGTCATCTCCCTTATATTTATAGAAGGAGACGTTTCCACCAGACATGGCCGGAATGGATTACAAGATACCCACAGTAATGTCGTCCGAAGAGCTCATGGAGAAGGCGTTCCACAGGGCATCCAAGATCTACAAGAACGGCACCAACCCGCTGGACACCCGCAAGAAGACCGCCCTCGCGAAGGTCACCGCCTCCGGGGACATCGTCGTCACCGCCCTCCAGGGATACGTTGAGAAGTTCCCCAGGATGGACAAGATGGACGATTTCTTCCCCCAGCTGGTGGACATAGTCATCGGCATAGACAGGTACAAGAAGGCCCTGGGAGCCGTGAACTGGTGCGCCATGAAGGCCGAGAAGCTCAAGAACGACACCCTGAAGGACATCAGGCGCACGAAGGACCCCGAGATCATCGAGGCCACCAGGAGGGGATTCTACGGAAGGCTCAACTCCTACGTGGACAGGATCTCCGACGACCTCCTGTTCCTGCAGGATGCCAAGAACAAGTTCAGGAAGCTCCCCGCGGTGGACCCCAACACCCCGACCGTCGTCGTCGCAGGATTCCCCAACGTCGGGAAGAGCAATCTGGTCACCGTCATGTCGACGGCCGAACCGGAGATCGCCCCCTACCCCTTCACCACCAAGGGTATCATCGTGGGACACATCGAGGACGACTGGAGGAAATACCAGATCGTGGACACGCCCGGTCTTCTGGACAGGGAGTTCGACAAGAGGAACGACATCGAGAAGCAGGCCGTCCTCGCGCTCAGGTACCTCACCGACGTCATCCTCTTCGTCATAGACCCCTCCGAGACCTGCGGATTCCACCGCGATGTCCAGGAGAAGCTGCTTGCCAACATCCAGGAGAGCTTCGAGGGTGTCACGATCATCGTCGCCGAGAGCAAGTGCGACGTCATGAAGACGGGTGACGGCCGTCTATACTTCTCAGCGCAGACGGGCGAGAACATGGACGCCCTCATGGACGCGGTCCGCACCGAGATGCGCGCAGTCTTCCGCAGGAAGGCCCTGGAGGCCGAGACGGAAGTGGAATGATGACCGAGGGGCCGGCGTTCAGTCCGGAGATGGGCGAGTACTTCGACAGGCTCTCGTCCATGAAGGACGAGTGCTACGCCATCGCCGAGAAGGCACGTTCCCTGGGATACGACCCCGAGACCTTCGTGGAGATCCCCCAGGCGGAGGACCTGGCGTCCCGTGTGGAGAAGCTTCTGAGGGACTACCAGGTCGACGGTGTGGCGGAGGATATCCGCAGGCTCACCAAGGAGTACGGGAACCGTGAGATCGTCGCCCTGATGGTCGCCAAGGAGATGGCCAAGAGGCCCGCCGAGAGCACCGAGAAGGCCCTCGACAGAGCTGTCAGAGTGGGACTCGCCGTCCTCACGGAGGGTATCCTGGTCGCACCCCTGGAGGGTATCGCGAACACCAGGATCAGGAACAACTCCGACGGGACCAACTACGTGGACCTAGTCTTCGCCGGACCCATCCGTGCCGCCGGAGGTACCGGACAGGCCATGAGCGTCCTCATCGCCGATGTGGTCAGGACCGAGCTCGGGATAGGGAGATACCAGCCCACCGACGCCGAGATCGCAAGGTTCGACGAGGAGATCCCGCTGTACAAGCAATGTCAGCACCTCCAGTACACACCGACATCCGATGAGATCGACCTGATCGTGCGCAACTGCCCCGTCTGCGTCGACGGAGAGGGTACCGAACAGGTCGAGATCTCCGGATTCAGGGACCTGCCGAGGATCGACACCAACCGCGTCAGGGGAGGTGCGTGCCTGGTCATCGCCGAGGGGATGTGTCAGAAGGCATCCAAGCTCAAGAAGCACGTGGACAAGATCGGACTCTCCGGATGGGATTTCATCGGCAAGTTCCTGGACGCCCACAAGACCGTCGACAAGGGCGGGGACAAAGGCGGGGAGAAGAAGGTCGAACCCCAGTACAAGTACCTCAAGGACATCGTCGCGGGACGTCCCATCTTCGGACATCCCTGCCAGGTCGGAGGATTCAGATTGAGATACGGCAGGGCCAGGACATCCGGACTCGCCGCACTCGCATACAACACGGGCAGCATGTACGCCATGGACGAGTTCATGGCCCTGGGCACCCAGGTGAAGATCGAGAGGCCGGGGAAGGCATGCGTAGTGACCCCCTGCGACCTGTTGGAGGGGCCCACGTTCCTGCTCAAGAACGGCGACCTGGTGTACTGCCACACGAAGGATGAGGTCCTGGCCGTCAGGGACAAGGTTTCCGAGATCGTTGACAACGGCGAGATCCTGGTCCCGTTCGGGGAGTTCTGCGAGAACAACCACACACTCGTCCCGTGCGGATACCCCATCGAATGGCACAAGCTGGAGATCCAGGCCAAGGGGGAGCTCCCGGTCGACTGGAAGGACCCCACCTACGCACGTGCCAAGGAGATGTGCGAGGAGATGGGCGTCCCGCTCCACCCAAAGTACAACCTGTTCTGGTCCGACTGGCCGTTGGACCGCATCAAGGCGCTGAGGGAACACGTCCTCGCCACCGGCGAGTTCGACGGGAACACCCTCACCGTCCAGAAGGAGCCTGCGTCCAAGAGGATGCTGGAGGACCTCGGCGCGCTTCACACCGTGGAGGGCGACAGGGTCCGCATATGCGAGAGATACTCCGAACCCATGCTGGACTGCCTCGGCATAGACCACAGCGGCAACAGACTGATCCCGGGAAGGCCCCTGAAGGGGACCAAGACACTGGAGGCCATCAGCAACGCGGCCGGTTACGAGGTCCGCGCCAGGGCGATGACCCGCATAGGCACCAGGATGGCACGCCCCGAGAAGGCGAAGGAACGTGAGATGACCCCCAAGGTACACTCCCTCTTCCCTGTCGGAAAG
>JBJEIK010000172.1:0-1846 GCA_051876975.1 Candidatus Methanomethylophilaceae archaeon | reverse complement strand
CATCCCAACAGGATATCTCCGTGGAATGCGGATAGGTCTCCCCCGATTCCAGGAATCTGAACGAGTTGAACGGGATCCTGTCGCATAGGATGTCGTTCTTCTCCGAGTCGTGTTCGATCATGCTCTTCCAGACATTCCCCCTGTCCGGTACCTTCATGTGATAGTTTCCGCAGGCGTATGTGAAGCCCATCAGTATCGTCCCGTCTTCCATTCCGTACATGTTCCATTCCTTCTTCTCGCTCTCTCCAACGTGTTCCGGTATGAAATCCCCATCGGTATTCCGGAAGGGGGATCTCATCCAGGATCTCCCCCGTTGATGGGAAGTCGAAGTCCACGTATCCGGCGACCACGTCCAGGCGTTCTGCCTCCTCCTCGGTCATGGATTCAAGGCACCTCTCCGCATCCGCGATGGCATCCTCCTCCGTGGACCAATAGCACAGGTCAACGATCTCGGCACCCTCCATCGTCATTCTCACGCAGGTCATCGGCCTGTGTTCTGGATCACAGGGCAATGCGTTGCGGGGGTCCAGATCCATCCAGTAGGAATCCTCGATCACATTTGCCAGTGAATCCGTATCCCTCAGGAACTCGAACATCCTCTCCACACCATCCATGCTCACATCGAGGACCTGGCAGTACTCCTTCCCATCGGAATCGAACCTGAACTCGAACCACATGCGGTCATTCCTCTCGTTCAGGGATACTCTGCAGTCCCTGTGCTTCCACTTGGACCTGTTGTGTTCCACGATGTCGTCCCATCCGTAGATCAGTTGGTCGATCTCGATCTTCTCCGATAGGTCGATGCCGACCCTGATGATCGAACCATAGGTGATGACATCGCACAGCCTGTCATGGCAGCCGAGGTCGTGGTCCACCATGCTCTTCCAAATGTTTCCCGTCTTCTCTATCGACACCAGGTATCTGTCTCCGGCGTACTCGAACACTATCTCGTGGCTTCTTCTGCTCTCCACCATTCCATCACCTTCTTTCGATCATCAGGGGTTCCTCCTCCCCGAGTTCTTTCGCAAGCATCTCCAGTCTCCTGATCCTCTCCTCTGTGGAGGGATGTGTGGAGGTTATCCTGTCCATGATACCGCGCCCTTTGGCGCAGTTGGGGTCCACAGTCCATTTCATCGCATCCACCGCTTTGATATGTGCCGTTCCGTTGACACAGACGTCCTCCATCTTGCGGAGGGCGGATGCGAGTGCAAGCGGATTTCCGGTGATCCTCGCCGATCCCTCATCAGCCAGGAACTCCCTGTTCCTGCTGACCACACCTTTCGTTATCACGCATGCTCCTGGGATCGTGACCACCATTACCAGTGCGAACAACGCCATAACGACGGCGATGATCATCAGGATCAGCACGAAGGGTCCGGCAGATGAACCGGAACGGTTGCCCTTGGAATCGAATGATCCAAGGAACATCAGTGAGATCAGTCCGATCATCATGGATGAGGCAGTGAGGGCGCTGGTGCAGTTGCGGGCGATCCCCTTAACCAAGGTGTCTCTGTGGGCGATATGGGATAGTTCGTGTCCGAGAACTGCAGCCAGTTCGTCTCCATTCACCGTTTCCAAAAGACCGAGCGTCATGCATATGTGCGCATTCTCGGGAGATCTTCCTATGGCGAATGCGTTTGGGAATCTATCCTGTGTTACATAGATGCGCGGAGTGGGAATTCCCAGGTTATCGCACATGGCATCTACACAGGCGAAAAGGGATTCATTGTCGCTTCTCGATAGTTCGATCCATCCTTTGATCTTGTCGGGTGTTTTCTCTACGGATGCGTAGCAGGCGACCAGTGCTATCAACGATACAATGAACATGAATCCGATGCATTCCATC
>JBJEIK010000171.1:0-1863 GCA_051876975.1 Candidatus Methanomethylophilaceae archaeon | reverse complement strand
AGGGACGCTGGTACGATGTCGACGGATCCATTTTGGGATTCTCGATCTACGAAGAGACGGACGGATACTGGGCGGGTTCCAACGGGCACTTCGCACCCGGAGCATACGAGAGTTCATTCTGGATAATGATCGACGGACTATCAGGCGTCAGTAACACCGACTTCAGGTTCAGGATCGATGCCGTACGCCAGAACATCGGCTCCGAACTGCACAATCCCTCACTGTCAGTGACCGCGTACAAGGACACCCGCATCATGGATGTGGGATGTTCCATGATGATAGGGCAGACGATGACCAAGGATTACGGACTGTTCGATGACAACGGCGTCCGCGTGGTGTTGATCGATGACAAATCCGTGTACAACGTGGGCGGACGCATGTTGGTGTTCGTGAAGACAGACTTAGAACCGGGTGAGCGCGTGGAACTATGGCATTACAATGAGAACAACGGATTCACGATGCTGAACGGAGATCTCCACGTCTACTATGACGGATATGTGATCTATGATGTAGAGAACGTATCCGTTGATCCAGAACCGTACATAACAATCGGGGCGATCGTACTCCTGGTCCTGGGTCTCGCATTCCTGATCGGATTCAACATCAGGAGACATTGAACAGACCAACAAAAGCCGGGTGATCCCGGCATCAAACTCCTTAACACCCTTTTCGAAACCGGGAAAATCCGGATATCGTGAATAGATAAACCTACCAGACTGGAGATCATCATGCGGAACCTTAACGGAACCGCAACCATACCCACCTAACGAGGGGTCCGTCTGATTCAAAGATGAAGAAAGGGGTTTGGAAAAGATTCAGTTGCCCTCCATGCGCCTTTTCGTCTCCTCATAGGATACACTGCGGACGGCATCCTCCTCATCCCTGAACACCGGACGTGGGATATGGGGTTTCTTTCCCCTCATGTTGTGATGTGTGAGTACGATCGCCTCCATCCCGATGACGAAGACACCGAGGATCAGATAGTACAGCTCGAAGACAACTCCCACAGTTATCGAGACGAATATCGCGAAGAAAGAGAATATGACGGCCATAGTGAACAACATCTGACCGGATGAACCGTCGTAGTTGCGATAGACGGAGACCTCGTCCTCGGTGAAGATCCCCAACGAAGGATACTGTCTCGCACGCAGGATGTCGTTATCTGCATTCCTCCTGTCGATCACCGCATCCATGTACCACACATCCGAGTTCTCGGGATCGATCTGCATGGCCTTGTTTACCAGTGACACAGCCAAAGGGGCATCACCATCGTACATGGCATACTTAGCGAGCTTCAGCGTGTTGATGAGTTCCGACCTGTGGTCCATACGGACACTGATGTTCCCGACAACTGCCTTATCGTTGAGGATCTGACGGCCGCAATAGGTGCAGCAACCCGTAGCCAATGAATCGTCCATACGGACCTCCCCGCCGCAGTGGGGACAGGTGCATACCACGAGGGTCATTCTATCTCTCCGTCATGGCATCATGCTGGTGGTATACAAAGGGGACTGAGGAAAAACCTGGAAACCCATGATGCGGATTGCGGATTCGGACACAGATCCCCGTAATGAAGAACAAGACGATACAGGGTCCGAAAAACGATCACTTAATACGAATGATAACAGCGTATCGGGGATAGCTTCACCATTCAGATGTCCAGATAGAAGCAATGGCGCGGAGAGGGAGATTCGAACTCCCGTGGAGAATCCTCCACCGGTTTTCAAGACCGGCGCCGTAGGCCAGACTTAGCTATCTCCGCTTAGGCGACCGTAAGTGGATTCACTATAAAAGAATTGGTTCGTGTTTTATTCTGTTCGATAAATCGTCGGACCAACTTCTCCATCGTTTCGAGGGTTCTTG
>JBJEIK010000170.1:0-1867 GCA_051876975.1 Candidatus Methanomethylophilaceae archaeon | reverse complement strand
CACGGATCGCATAGTTCATTCCCAAAGACCTTCTGGATGCCTTTATCTTCGTTTTCATGGCAATCGGAGTTGCCAATGTTGAAAGGGTATATAATCACTATACTCGCACGCGCAAGGGGCGGACGACGGACGGTTTCCTGAGAAGATGGGATATCACCGTTACCATGTTGGATGGGTCACTGGAGGTCTCGGTCGCCAACCATTAAGAATCATCCTATGGATTCTCTGACAGTATGGCCATTCGGCCGGGTGATTACATGAGATATGGAAGAGCGGTCCTCCTGCTCCTCGCGTTGCTGTCGGTCGCCGTCTGCATACAGTCCCCGGGGGATGATGTCGACGGTGCCTACACCGAGGACGGGTTCGAGATCATCGTCTCGGACGGATACGGATATGTGAAAGGATACTACGGCCCCGTTGCGGACACCGTCGTCATCCCGGAGACGGTGACGGTGGACGGGAACGAGGTTACGATCGTCGGGATCGAATCCCTCGGATGTATGCAAGGGGTCAGGGAGGTCGTCATACCTTCGACGGTGGACAACATCTCCGTCTCGACGGAATACAGCGGTTCCGACACCCTGGAGTCGATCGTCGTCTCCGATGACAACCAGAACTACATCTCGGTGGACGGGATCGTCTACACCAAGGACATGGGCACGCTCGTCATGGTGCCCTCGGGGATCTCCGGCGAGGTCAACGTGCTCGACGGTACGGAGTACATCAACTCACGTTCGTTCTACAAGTGCGACAAGGTCACAGGGGTGGCCCTTCCGGAGAGCATCTCGACGATATACGAGTACGCGTTCGATGGCTGTTCCTCCTTAGAATATCTGGACGCCTCCTGTGCCGAAGACCTCAGGCACTACGCGTTCCAGGGTTCGTCGATAACGGACCTGGTCCTGGACGGAGACATCGCTCTTAGGAGCTACTCCCTCCTCAATCTGGCCGAGGGATGCACAGTCAGGTTCACCGGGGACGATCCGTCATACTACATGCAGGACGGTTTCGTCATCAGCAAGTAGAGGGGACAGGTCTACGCGTACACCGGAAGCATGGACCACATCTGTGTCCCGGAGGGTGTGACGTACTTCTCGCTGCGCTTCGTCAGCGGATGTCATGTGGGCCTTCTGGAGCTGCCCTCCTCTCTGACGTTGTTGCTGTACACCGCCCAGTACATACTGGACATCGATGTGGTGGTCTCCCATAACGAGATCTATGCGATTGATGACAGGGGATACCTGATGGACTACAGGGACATATGGCAGTACCATGCAGTCGTCTGGGTCCCGAAGATCGAGGGGACCATGGAGATCAGCGCGGAGGACCACATCTCCAACATCTTCATGCTGCCCGAGGGCGTGGACATGTTCCACATCGAGGAGGGAGGATTGTATGTCGGTGGGACGACCCCCATGATCGTCATCGATAACATGGTGTTCTATGTCGCTCCGGCTTACGAGGGTGTGCTGGACATCGGCAGCTATTCCTACAGTGCCCGTATGCCCGCCTCTGGTGTGATGGGATTCATCGTGTCCGAGGACAGCAGGTACCATTCCGTGGACGAGAGGGGAATCCTGTACGATGCCTCCGGAGAGACCATCGAGGCCGTTCCCGCGGGATACAAGGGGGATCTGCTGCTGGAGGATGTGACCGTGTACTACGGCGCACTCGCCGGATGCAACGGGGTCGATGTGCTGACGATCGGAGATGGCGTCATCATGATGGATTCGCCCGACATCACGGTGAAGGAGCTGAGGTTCCAGGGTGATTTCGACCTCAGCAGCTGGGAGAACGTCGCCGCCGACAGGATAGTCATCGACGGAGGTACCATGGTCGAGGATCGGGCAACCTCGTTCTTAGGGAT
>JBJEIK010000169.1:0-1875 GCA_051876975.1 Candidatus Methanomethylophilaceae archaeon | reverse complement strand
CTGACGACCGATTCCGGATCCTTGGCCTTGACGACACCGGATGCCAGGAGGACACCTTTGGCGCCGAGATCCACGGCTGTCTTCACGTCGTCACCGGTCTTGACACCGGCTCCGCAGAGGACTGCCACCTTGGGATCCACCTTCGCCACGGCCTCGACCGTCCCGGAGACGATGCCCGGGTTGGCGGTGGTGACGGAGATGTCGCCTCCGATCAGTTCGGGGGGCTCCACGGCGATGAAATCGGGGGAGAACGTAGCGAGCTCGGCCGCCACTTCGGTGGTGTCCGCGCAGACGCATGTGATCAGTCCCAGGTCTTTGCACATGGATACACAGGTTCCAACATCCGCGGCGGGCTGCTTGTGCTCGGAGTGGTTGATCAGGGTTCCTACGGCACCGGTGGCCTTCACCAGTGAGGGTGTGGTGTATCCTGTTCCCGATCCGGGCTTGCGGGGGTCCACGTTCTGGGAGAACACGGGGAGCCCGGCATCGGCTGCCACGCGTCCCAGTTCCACCATGGGGGGACAGACCGCGATGGACACGCCGGATTCGTCGGCCACCTTGGCGCAGGCCTTTGCGAGGCGGAGGGCGGATGCCCCCTCGACCTCTGTGTAGACCTTGCAGTTGATTATGACGGCGGGAGTCCTCAGACCTGCCAAGTCCATCACCGTGTTCACTCGACGTCCTTGTCGAGGTTGCACTTCTCAGCCTTCTCGTCGTTCAGGTCGATGAACCTGGACGTGAGCTCCTTGAGGACCTCGGGCCTGGAGGTGTACTCCATCTCCTCGGGTCCGAGGATCGAGGGCATGAAGGGTCCCTGGCTCCTCATGAACCTGCTCGCCTTGATGGCGTTCATGCGGGCGAGGTCCCAGGTGTTGCCCTTGAAGAAGTCAACGGGGACGTGGTCTCCGCCCTTGGTTCCCATGGGCTCGAGTCCCTGGAGCTTACCATCGTTGAGCTGGAATCCGAGACAGCAGATTCTTGGAGGTCCGTCGAAGTAGACGGGATCGGACTCCTCGGGGGAGCAGGGGTAGAATGCACCGTAGTGGCTTCCCCTCATCCATCCTGCGACCATCATGGTGTTGTTCATGAAGGGCTGGAGGTACTCTCCGACGGAGGGAAGTCCGCTCTGTGCACGGCAGATACAGACGGGGTCGTCCTTTCCGATGTACTTTCCTGCGGTCAGGTTGAGCTTGTCGGTGGAGACGACGGCTGCGGGACCGATTCCGGCCCTGGAGTTGATCCTCTTGATGGCGTATCTGGAGGTGTCTCCCAGGAGGGACAGGATGCTCCATGTCTCCTCGGGTGCGGACATGACGACCTTCTTGTTGTCCATGACGTCCTGGATCTCGACATCGAATCCCTTCTTGGCCCTGGCGTCGACGACGAGTCCGGTGGTGGTGAAGGGGTCGAGGAAGATGCGGGACAGGGGCATGGAGTACGCGGAGGGCTCGGTCTTGTCCGCGATGAAGAACATCAGGGGCTCGGATCCCCTCTCCTCGAAGGACATCTCGGCGGAACCGGGTCCGGCTCCCTTGACGTTTCCGGAGAAGGCATCGGTCAGGATGTCCTGTCCGGCTGCGTACAGCTTCATTGCCTTGGCGAGCTTGGCGGCCTTCTGGAAGCACTCCCAGGCGGTTCCGTGGACGTCCTTGTTGTTCTCTCCCTTGTAGTGGGTCATGAAGAGGTTGATGTCGTCTCCGACACGGGTGACGTAGAAGTCCTCGATGACTCCCTGTTTCTGTGCATCGGTGAGGATTTCCTTTGCGGCCTCCATCATGGAGGGGTGGGGTCTGGAATGTCCGACGACGGAACCGACGTCGGCTTTGATTACTGAAACCGTTACTTTCTCTTTACTGTTCATTGTGGTCGTCTCAT
>JBJEIK010000168.1:0-1879 GCA_051876975.1 Candidatus Methanomethylophilaceae archaeon | reverse complement strand
CAGACCGAATCAGACGAAACCCTGTGATAAAATGGCAATAATACTCAAGTTGGACAAAGTGATGGCCGAACGCGGGATGAGCCTGAACGAGCTCTCGTCGAAAGTCGGAATAACGAACGTGAACATGTCGAACATCAAGACCAACAAGGTGTCCGCCATCAGATTCTCGACCTTGAACGGGATCTGCCGGGTATTGGACTGCCAGCCTGGAGACATCCTGGTCTATGTCAAGGATCCGGAGGAGGTCGAGGGTGCAGTCATCGTCGAAGATGATGCACCATCCGCAACCTCCTACAACGACAGGAAACCAAGCAATCTGGACTCAAACAAGAGAGTCCTGGCCTAATTCGGGCCAAACCCCTCTATTTGAGGTCATCTTAAACTTTATATACAACCACTCTATCGGGATTCTATCCAGTGTCGGGATAACACAGAGGCTATGTGGCGGACTGCAGATCCGCATACGGGGGTTCGATTCCCTCTCCCGACCTCCATCCAACTTCTGAGACCTTCTTGAGACATATCTTATCGTGTGTCCGATTTCGTACATCCTGTTCGTCTGTTTTTATAGGTTGAACAAAACCTTTATAAACACTATATAAATAGCCCCAATCGGTGTAAAAGATGGCAAAGATGAACATTGAGAACGTGGTTGCCTCGACTTACCTTGGTCAGGAACTCGACCTGAACAGGATCGAAGAAGCTCTCGAGGGTGCTGAGTACAATCCCCAGCAGTTCCCCGGTCTCGTCTACAGGCTCAAGGAGCCCAAGACCGCCACTCTGATCTTCAGGAGCGGAAAGGTCGTCTGTACCGGAGCCAAATGCCGCGAGGATGTCAAGGTCGCCATCAGCAAGGTCGCGAAGGACCTGGAGAAGGCTGACATCAAGATCACCATCGAGCCCAAGATCGAGGTCCAGAACATCGTGGCCTCCTCCGACCTCGAGCAGGAGATCAACCTCAACACTGTCGCGATCACCCTCGGACTCGAGAAGGTCGAGTATGAGCCCGAGCAGTTCCCCGGTCTCGTCTACAGGCTGGATGACCCCAAGGTCGTCGTCCTGCTCTTCGGATCCGGAAAGATGGTCTGCACCGGTGCCAAGGTCCCCGAGGACGTCACCCGTGCCGTTGACAAGATCGCCGCAGAGCTCAGGTCCGCAAGCCTGATGGTCTGAGGATGGACGGTGCCGAAAGGCACCTCCAGAAACAACTTCCTTCAAACCATCTTATCGTTTTCCGATATATGTGTGAACTTTTATATCCGCTAAGATCCAACACAGCCTCATGAACACGAAGATTGTTGCGATTGCAGCGGTTGCAGTGGTCCTTGTCGTAGTCGTTGCAGGAGTGGCAATTGTCATGACCGGCGATGACGACGGTAACTTCACTGGTGTCATCTATGATGGAAACGGAGGAAAGACCAACGACGGATCCAGCACCTGGAAACTGACCAGCACGACAGTCGACAGGAACCCATTCCACTATGATGGACATGAGTTCGTGAACTGGAACACGGAAGCCGATGGATCAGGTACATCGTACAATGTCGGAAACATCATATCCTATCCCGACCACGGCAATGTCAGACTCTATGCACAGTGGACCACCGATGTGACGAAGAGGATCACATCCTATAGCCCCAGCTACTCTGTGGCAAAGGGCGATTCCGCCTTGAAAGATGGAATAGCCCTGTACATCGGGGATACGAAACTCAGTATGGCGACAGCATACTTCGCCCCATTGAGCGAGAACACAATCATCACGATATCCTACATCGAAGGATGCACAGACTGGGCATTCGATGAGACCAACGGATATTTCACGTTCAACTACAACGGTCATGGATACACACTGAAGATCTCGGTCACCAACTCCGAGAAC
>JBJEIK010000167.1:0-10422 GCA_051876975.1 Candidatus Methanomethylophilaceae archaeon | reverse complement strand
GATGCCCATGCTGACCGGAATCCAGGCAGAGGGAGCCGCACCCGTCGCAAGGGCGTTCGCAGCAGAGGCTGAGGACTTCATCCCCGAGCAGAACCCCGAGACCGTGGCCACCGCCATCAGGATCGGAAACCCCGTCAGCGGAAGGAAGGCACTCAAGGCCATCTACTCCACAGGCGGATACTGCACCACAGTCAACGACGACGAGATCATCAAGGCCCAGCAGCTCCTCGGAAGGAGGGAGGGTGTCTGTGTCGAGCCCGCATCCGCGGCCTCCGTCGCAGGACTCAAGAAGCTCCGCGAGATAGGAATCGCCGACAAGGATGAGCGTGTCGTGTGCATCTGTACCGGAAACGGACTCAAGGACCCCGACACCATCATCAACAACTGCGCCCCGCCCATCAAATGCGGCAACTCGGTCGCAGATGTCGAGAGGATCCTGTCCGAGTGATCAGAAATCGAAGAGGCTGGCCTGTTTCTGGCCGGTCTCTTCAACCTTTTTAACCTTCTTGGTTTTCTTCGGTGTCTCGGTCTTCACCGGCTCCGTCTTCACTTCCGCCGGTTCCATGGGGAGCTCGCCGTAATCAGCGGCCATCGCATCGAGAAGAGCCTCCTCCTCCGAGGGCGACATCTGCTGCACCATATCTGACACGGAACCCGTCTGGTCCTTCATGCTCCTGGCGAGGGACGGACCTATCCTGGGGATGGCGGCCAAGGTCTCGTAAGGAGTGGCCATCACATCCGATCTGGTGCGGATGCCCTTATCGAACAGGATCCTTGCCCTGCTCCTGCCGACACCCCTGAATGACACAAGGTCCATCAGCTCCTCCTTCACACCGTACCTGATGCGTGTCATGAGCGGACGTATCTTCCTGACGGCATCGGGATTGAAGATCAGTGCTATCTCGTTCATGGAGTAGATGATCCAGTCCATCATATCCACCTTGGACCTGATGTCACCGGGACCTATGCCCATGTTGTCGGTCATGGTGTCCTCTGCGATCTCCTCGATCCAATCGTATGTGAGCACGGCGGATTTCAGATCGCTCCTGAAGAAGTCGTACATGTAGTCCTCGATGTCATCGGGGTCCACCAGGAGCCGGTCGCAGTATTCGTCGAACACGGCATCCAGTCTCGCCTCGTCGCACTTCTTTGGGTACATACCGAGGACGTCCGGTGTCATTGCCGCCGCTATCAGGATGGGCATGACCTCCGTTTCCCCGTCGATCTTCAGGACCGCATCCCTCAGTATCGATGCGGACATGGGATCTATGTAAAGGTCCGAGACCCTCTTACCGAAGGGTGTGATCCTGATGATGTCACCCTCGCGGGCGACCATCTTCTCCTTCTCCAGGAAGTCGACCACGTTCCCGACCACGCTCTCTATACCGAAAAGCTGGGAAACCGTCCCGAAGAACGTCTCCCTCAGGAACGCCACCACGGACTCCTCCGAATCGGCGTCACCCGTGGCGACCAATCCTAGGATATGGCTCCTGAGGACCTTGTCGTTGAACAGCTTGGAGGTCAGCCTTTCGGTGTCGTGCTCGACGTAATCCTCCATCAGATGCTCGAAGTCACGCTCGTTCTTCGCTATGAGGACCGCCTCCCCGTACGGATCGTATCCGGGTCTTCCGGCACGCCCGCACATCTGCTTGACCTCCATCACGGGGATGGGGGTGTTCCCGGAGTTGGACTCGAACCTCATCGTGTCCCTGACGACCACCCTCCTTGCGGGCAGGTTTATCCCTGCGGCCAGTGTCGGTGTCGCGACGATGCACTTTATCAGTCCGGCCCTGAAACCGTCCTCTACGTAGCGCCTCTGCCTGTATGTGAGGCCGGCGTTGTGGAAGGCCATGCCGCATTTGATGCATGAGGCCAGTTTCCTCCCGGTCGCGGTGGAATCGGCATCACCCTCCAGGATGTCCTCCTCCGCCTTGGACAGCTCCCTTCCGGCGATCTTCCCCATGTCCTTGGAGAACTTCACCGCAAGCGCCTCGGTGGACCTGCGGGAATTGACGAACACGAGGCTCTGACCGCCGTCCTCGACCGCCTGTTTGACCAATGTCCACACGGTGTCGCCGGACTTGGGGACCTCCCTGGTGGTACGGTCGTTGAAGACGATGGTGTCATCCTTGAACACCCCCTCCTTCAGGGGGATCGGACGCCAGTCGCTCCTGACCAGTTCCGCATGCAGCCACTCGGCCAGGTCGTCGGCGTTGGAGATGGTCGCTGACAATGCGATTATCTGCAGGTCCCTGTTCCTGCGCATCAGTTTTGTGAGGGCGACCTCCAGGGTAGGACCCCTCCCCGGGTCGTGGATCATGTGGATCTCATCGGCGATGACCAATCCCACATCCTGGATCCATTTGCTGCCGTGGCGGATCATCGAATCCGCCTTCTCGGAGGTGGCGACCACTATGTCCGCATCCTCGAGCCCCCTGTCCTCGGAATCCAGGTCACCGGTGCTGAGATGAGTCCTGATGTGGAGGTTCGCGAACCTGTCGAAGTCATCCTTCTTCTCGGATGCCAACGCCTTCAGGGGGACGATGTACAGGACCTTCCTGCGCTTTTCCACTATGGTCTGGAGTGCGGGGATGTATCCGATGAGTGATTTACCGCTGGCGGTTGGGATCGCGGCCACGAGGTTCCTCCCGCTCAACGCTATGGGGATCGCCTGTGCCTGTGGCGGGTGGAGAACAACGAAACCGACGTCGTTCAGGGCCTCCGCCACCCTGTCGGATATGTCCAGCTCGTCCACCCTCATGACCTTCGCATCCATGGAGGGTCATATGTACTTTCTCTCGTAATCTTTGGACAGGATATAGCCAGTCTGTGGATTCAACGTCGTTATCTTCGATGGACTTCCAGTTACTTTTATAAAAGGGGGGCAATCATAGGGACTTCCCATGAGTAAGAGATTCGGTATCCCCGTCGCCGTGCTCGTCCTGGCCTTGGCGCTGTTCGCACCCGTGGTCCAGGAAGGATCCGATGCGGCGGAGCAGTCGTTCTATATGTCGCAGCTCGACGTGAACGGGTGCGCGGTGTTCAACGCCCTGGGGGGACTCCTGGGCAACTACAGCAACACCGCTGAGGTCGATGTTACCTTCGACAGCATCACCCTGTTCGAGGACGAGGGGTCTGCCAGGGCCTATGCCGGATCGGTGGTCGACGACGCCCTCGCGGCCAAATATTACAGCGAGCCCCTGATCCCCCATCTGTGGGACCTCCCGGTATCCTACCCCGAGGTGAAGGTGAACACATCCGAGGTCACCCTTTCGGACAATCCTGTGAAGTACTACATAGTCACCGGGGTGAGCATCGTCCTGTCCGTTCCGGAGGATATGGGAGATGATCCCGGCACCGACACGAACGAACTCGAGAAGAGGATCAACGAGGTCAAGGAGGCGGTCAGATCATTCTCCCCGTCCGGAGGCAACGATGCGGACAAGGTCAAGTCCATCGCGGGACACCTGAGGTCCGTGAAGTCCGTCGATGACGAGGAGGGACAGGTCAGCAACATCTACGATGCGGTCGTCTCCAAGAGATCCTCATCGGCGGGTGTCGCGGCCGCATTCACATACTACTGCATGGCGAACAGCATCGAGTCCGTCACCGTCAGGGGACTGGTCTACGACGGTTCCGACTCCTCCGTGGAGTATTGGAACGCCGTACGCACCGGAGGCTCCTGGTACGCCGTGGACACGGTCATGTATAACCAGGGCAACAAGGCCTACCTCATGGCGGGATCCGCCACGCAGGTGGTCGCCGGTGAGACGCCCGAGCGTCTGTCCACCACGCATGTGGCCGACCTCGACCTGTCCCAGCCCAACGGATTGGACGCACCCGACCTGAGCAGGGACGGATACCCCTATCCGGACGACACGCCGTTCCTGGAGAAGTACGGGGGATGGATCATACTAACGCTCATCATCGGAATCGCCGCGGTCTTCATGGTGAAGGCCGCCAAAGGAGACGAGTGAATCCCGGAAAGGATTCATAATAACATTTAATATCAAATCGATTTAGAGAAGCATTGGGGTTAGAAATGACAGAAAAGGTTGAAGTTAAAAGGTCCACCCTCTCCGTCGAGGAGTGGGTCGACAAGCAGACCTTCACCACCACGGCGGATATCGATATCCCCGACATGATGGCGGATCGCGTCATCGGTCAGGAGGATGCCGTGGAGGTAATGAAGAAGGCGGCCTCGCAGAAGAGGCACGTCATGCTCATCGGCGAGCCCGGTACGGGAAAGTCGATGTTGGCAAATTCAATGGTCGAGTATCTGCCGAAAGAGGAGCTCCAGGACATCGTTGCCTATCATAACCCCGAGGATTTCAACGAGCCCAGGATAAGGACGTTCCCCGCAGGCAAGGGGAAGGCCATCGTCGCCGAGCAGAAGGCGGCAGCGGCCGCACAGAGGAATCAGAAGAACACCATGTACATCTACGCGTGCGTGGCCCTCCTCGTCCTCGGACTCCTGGCCGCATTCCTGATGCAGAACCTCACCATCGCTCTCATCGCCCTCTTCGCGGCGATGATCATCGTCATGCTGTTCAGGAATCCCGGACAGCAGAGGAACGACTCCCCCATCGTGCCCAAGGTCATCGTCGGTCACGAGCCCGGCGATATGCCGCCGTTCGTGGACGCCACCGGAACACACGCCGGAGCCCTCCTCGGGGATGTCAGGCACGACCCCTTCCAGTCCGGAGGTCTCGAGACCCCGTCCCATGACAGGATCGAGGCCGGTGCCATCCACAAGGCCAACAAGGGTGTGCTGTACATCGATGAGATCAACATGCTCAAGATGGAGTCCCAGCAGGCCCTGCTCACAGCGATGCAGGAGAAGAAGATGTCCATCACGGGACAGTCCGAGCGCTCCTCCGGAGCCCTTGTCAAATCCGAGCCCGTGCCCTGCGATTTCATCCTGGTGTGCGCCGGTAACCTGGACGCCATCCAGGGAATGCATCCCGCCCTCAGGTCCAGGATCAGGGGATACGGTTACGAGGTCTACATGAAGAGCACCATGCCCGACACCGACGAGAACCGTGACAGGATCACCCGCTTCGTGGCCCAGGAGGTCAGGAAGGACGGGAAGATCCCCCACTTCGACAAGTTCGCCGTCGGAGAGGTCCTGAAGGAGGCCCAGCGCCGTTCCGGAAAGAAGGGTGAGATCACACTCAGGATGAGGGAGCTCGGAGGATTGATCCGTATCGCCGGGGACATGGCCGTCAACAAGGGCCACAAGTTCGTCTCCGCAGCCGATGTCATGGATGCCAGGAGCACCGCCCGCAGTCTGGAGCAGCAGATCTCCGACGAGAGCATCGCGAACATGAAGAGGTACGAGATGTTCAAGAGCGAGGGATCCGCCGTGGGACTCATCAACGGTCTCGCCGTGCTTTCCAACAGCAACAACATGTCCGAGATGTCCGGAATGGTCATGCCCCTGGCAGCCGAGGTCACCCCCGCACAGACCGACAAGGGCGGAAAGCTCATCGCCACCGGTCAGCTGGGTGACATCGCCAAGGAGGCCGTGGACAACATCTCCGCAGTCATCAAGAAGTACACCCTGACAAACCTCAGCAACTGCGACATCCACCTGCAGTACGTGGGGGCCTACAACGGGGTCGACGGGGACAGTGCATCCATCACGATGTCCACCGTCATCATCTCCGCATTGGAGAACATCCCCATCCGTCAGGACATGGCTATGACCGGATCCCTGAACGTCAGGGGAAAGGTCCTGCCCATTGGAGGTGTCACAGCAAAGCTGGAGGCCGCGGCCGAGGCGGGTATCAGGATCGCATTGATCCCCAAGGAGAACGAGAAGGACGTCATGATCGACAGGAAGTACTACGACATGATGGATATCTACACCGTGGAGAACCTCCGCGATGTGTTCGAGTACGCCTTCGTGGACTGCCCCAAGAAGGAGGAGTATCTCCAGCAGCTCCTGCCCCTGACCGAGGATGGCAAGTCCACCGCCCACAAGATGGTGCCTCCGCCCAAGTACGAGTATAAGGAACCCGTCCCCACGGAGGAACCCGTGAAGGCGGAGCCCGAACCCGTGGTTGTGTCCTCAGAGGCACCCGTCCACGTTCCCGGCAACGCGGACCCCGCACCTCAGTGAAACCTTCTACCGGGGATCCTCCCCGGTCCAACCAATCATTCTATCGATCCGATCAAAAGGATGTGTCCGAAGAGGTTTTGTCTCCCCGTTCGCCGGGGATGTGGCCTGCGATCATCCGTTCAGCAGGCAGTTGAATCCCCAGATGTACCTGGGTTCCATCGACA
Organism: Candidatus Methanomethylophilaceae archaeon; assembly: GCA_051876975.1. Lineage (GTDB taxonomy): Archaea > Thermoplasmatota > Thermoplasmata > Methanomassiliicoccales > Methanomethylophilaceae > Methanoprimaticola. The sequence goes on along the minus strand of JBJEIK010000167.1, from coordinate 4,134 downwards.
GGCCCTTGAGGTCCGGCCAGTCCACCAGCGATATCCCCATCCTGGCGAGGCTGTCGGTTATCCATTTCCTCTTCATACCCGCATCGTTGCATGCGACGATGTAGGCGTACACCACCGAGTCCAGAACATCACCCGTTCCATGAAGGTTCATCAGTATCTTCTCGGTGATGATCGCCAGTTTCTCTGCTTTCTCCTTCTTCATCGATGTCAGGAGGAGCATGGACATGAACATCCTGATGATCGTGAACGGGCCGTTGTCCTCCAGACTCCTCGATGATTCGACAACGGACACCAGATCGTCGATCGCCTGGTCGGTGTCGCCGCCTGTGCACATGAACACGATGGCCCTGCGGAATCTTACTATGTTCCTCACGCTAGGGGGGATGGGCTCGCTCCATTCATCCGCGAAGGGGCCGGATACGATCTTGACGATCCTCTCGGCCACATCGTCCCTGTCCAGGTAGTTGGCCAGTTGGCTGGCCATCTCGAAGAGGTTGCAGAGCATAGACCATTCCGTACTGCTGATGGATGCGGGATCTGATACGTAGACATCGACCAGTTTCTCGAACTGTCCGATACATCCTATGAGCAGGTCTACATCCTCCAGATGGTCGCAGCCGTTGATTATCTCGAAAAGGGCCATGACCCTCATGAATAGCGGGCTGTCGACATCCTCGTCCAGAAGTTCCAACGCATGTTCGAGGAGATCCCTGAGTGTTCCGGTCTCATCGATGTGGTTGATCTCGCCGATACGTGATGTGAGTATGGAACCGTATGCTCCGTGGAGACATTCCGACATGTTCTCGGCCTCATCGACCACATAGCCGCATTCATCCGGATATATGGATACTATCGCGGTCATGAGCCTCTCCATGACCTTCAGCTGTTCCGGATCCGAAGGGTCCAGGTCCCAGCATTCCGTGTCGATGTCCTCCAGCGGCATCTTCTCGTATTTGTCGTACATGAACTCGGCCAGGGCCAGGTCCGCCACGAAGCGGGCCCTCTCCAGCGGTTCCATGTCGTCATCCTTCCTGCGCAGGAGGTCGTAGTATGGGAGGCACTGGTCGTACGGCCTTATCATCATCTCGTCGCAGTAACCCCTGCGGTATCCGTCGTTGGTCATGTGGAGGTTGAACGGTTCCCTGCAGGTGGGGCACATCGCCATGGCGGGGTACCTCATGATGCCGGCGATCTCCACCGTGTCACCATCCTTGTTCAGACGTCCGTCGCATTCGGATCCGCATACCGGACAGCGGAAGACATCCTTCAGCGGTCCGAGGGAATCCAGGTTGGAGCGGAGCCTTCCGAGGATGTCCAGGAGGGACTCCCCGAAATCATAGCTGTCCACGAACTCATCGGTCGCGACGAGGGAGATGTCATCCGTCTCCAGTTTCCTGTTTATGGAATCCTCATCGTACGGTTCCACCAGGGACATCCATGCGCTGGCCTGGTCGTGGTACGGGTCCGACGGGTCTTCGGCAGCCTTGTTGACCCTGTTCCAGTCCCTGACACCCGCCAGTACGCACGGCGGTGAGTCCCCTTTGTGTTTCAGTACCTTCGGTACATCCGACTCGACATCCTTCTGGAAGACGATGTCCATCTCCCATCCGGGACAGTCATCGTAGATGAGGCGGAGTCTGTGCCCCTTGAGGTCGTCCACCATCATGCTGTAGTTGTCCAGCATCGAGAGCGCCCTCTCGTTGTCGGTGTTCCTGTCCATGATGAGCAGGTGTCTGCGTCCCCCTTCCCATTCCAGGGATGTGATGATGATGTCCACGACATCTATCGCCACGGTCTCCGATGGGATCGCTATGGTCCTGGTGACCTGGGGGTCGGATCCCACGAGGGTTATCTTCATCTTGGCTGCCATCGGGATGGGGTACCGCCGAAAGGTGATAATCATTTTCCCAACGGATACTCGGTACGGGCATCAGCAGGGTGCCACGACCCGGCCGTGCACGTTATAATCAAGTGCTTCCATCACCGCGGTATGAGCAGGAACGACTACAGTGCGTATTCCCTGGTCGTGGGGAGGTTTCAGCCACTCCACAACGGCCACATGGAGGTGCTGTGCAGATGTGCGTCCGAATCGGAGCATCTCGTCGTCGGGATCGGGAGTGCACAGTACTCCCATCATCCGGACAATCCCTTCACGGCGGGCGAGAGGTATCTCATGATACACAACGCCCTGGAGGACGAGGGGATCACCAACTACAGCATCGTCCCCATGGAGGACCTGAACAGGTACTCGGTATGGGTCGCGCACGTCGTTTCCATGTCTCCCCCGTTCAAGAGGGTGTACACCAACAACCCGCTGACGAAGCGTCTCTTCCAGGAGGCGGGATTCGAGGTCAGGAACTCCCCGCTCTACAACAGGGAGGTGTACTCCGGTACCGAGATCCGCCGCAGGATCGTGGCGGATGAGGAATGGCGCTCCCTGGTCCCGGATGCCGTCGCCGAGGTCATCGACGACATCGACGGCGTTGGAAGGCTGAAGGACATCTCGGGGGGCGGTGACAACGCACCCCTCTGAGGCCGAGGTACTGGTCTCCACGCTGAGGTCCAGGGGGAAGACCATGTCCACCGCCGAATCCTGCACCGGCGGACTCATCGGGGCATCCGTTACAGACATCCCCGGGGCATCGGAGGTCTTCCTGGGAGGTGTAGTCTCCTACAGCAACGATGCCAAGGAGAACATCCTGGGTGTGTCGCATTCCACATTGATGGAACACGGTGCCGTCAGCGAGCAGACCGCCAGGCAGATGGTCGAGGGTGCGATCGGGGTGTTCCACAGCGATTACGCCGTGGCCGTGACGGGAATCGCGGGTCCCGGCGGAGCCACCCCGGGGAAACCTGTGGGATTGGTCTACATAGCCGTGGCGGACGGTCCGCGCACGGTGGTCACACGCAACATTTTCAACGGCGACAGGCAGGCTGTGAGGGAATCCACGGTCAGGGAGGCCTGTTCGCTTCTCACGGATATGATGGAGGGAAGGTTATGATCGGCAGATACGAGAGGCAGATGGATGTTTTCGGAGAGGAGGGCCAGGCGAAGCTGTCGGCGGCCAGGGTCGGTATCGCGGGATGCGGCGGACTCGGGGTCAACGTGATAACCCAGCTGGCGGTGGCCGGAGTAAACCACTATGTCATCGCGGACGGACAGGTGGCGGATATAACCAATCTGAACAGGCAGTTCATCTACGCCCCCTACGACTGCAGGCCCAAGGCATCCGTGTCCGCAGAGTGGATCCTCGCCCTGAACCCCTTGGCTGAGGTGGAGGCCCATGCCGAGCCCGTGTCCGTGGACACCAGGGCCATGTTCGCACAGTGTGATGTCCTGGTGGATTGTCTCGACAACATGGAGTCCAGAATGGTCCTCTCCGATCTTTCGGAGGAGATGGGTGTGCCGCTGGTGCATGCGGGTGTCTCGGGGACACAGGGGCAGATCGCCGTGTGCATCCCAGGGAAGACGCCCTCCCTCAGGGACATGATCGGCACCGTCACCGATCCGGAAGGCCCCATACCCGCTGTCGGGGCTGCCGTCTCAGCGATAGCCGGCATGGAGGCATTAGAGGTCCTGAAGGTCATCTCCGGACTGGGTTCCGACATAGCCGGGAAGCTGGTCACATTGGATATGGGAAGCTGGTCCATGGAGACCGTGGGGTTCTGACACGTCTTCCTTCGGTGTTTAATTATAATCGATAAAAAACATTATATAAGCCACTGAAGCATGGATACACATGAACATTACTGCAGGAGGATACTCGTTGCCGTCGTGGTCATCGTGGCGATCGCCGCATGCGCCATGGGGTACAAGTCTGTGGACAACGGGTCATCCGATGCCGAGCCTCCGAACCTCGAAGGAGGGTGGGGATACCCAGATATGGACTTTGATGTCATCTTCAGCTCCCAGATAATGGACATGGGAGATGGGACCTTCATTGCGGTCATCGGAGTCTCCAACTTCAACTGTCCCGACGAAGTGGTGCTGGATGTCGACGATATCCTGCTCACCAACGGTTCCGAGGACATCTCCTACGATCCCGTGAAGTCGGCAAACGGTCCAGGATGTGTGGAGAGCCAGGTCATCTACATAGGCAGTCCCGGCAGCATGCTGTTCCTCTATTTCGATAA
>JBJEIK010000166.1:0-10453 GCA_051876975.1 Candidatus Methanomethylophilaceae archaeon | reverse complement strand
CATCCCCGGAGGTAATGGACGCCATCCACAGGAAACCGGAACAGAAGGCGGAGAAACCCGTCGAGAAGAAGAACGAGGCACAGCCTGATCCGTTCCATGTTCTGATGGACAAGGCTGTGGAATCGGGGATGGAGCGCAGGGACTTCATCCAGAACTGCAATAAGATCCAGAAGAGGTTGAACATCGACATAGGTGCCGCGGCCCTCATCGTCCTCAGGGACAACGGAACCGACATAGCCCCCTATGTCGACATGGTTTACGATTCGGTCAAATCTGCCTGATCATTCCTTCTTGATGAAGTTGCCCAGGGTCATACTGTTCCTGCCGTTCCCTCCGCCGACGGTCACGCCGGACTGGACGGTCTCGGTCAGCTTGATCCCCAGGGCCTTCTCGATCTTCTTGATGAGCTTGTCATCGGGGATCAGGTTGTTGGCCTCGATCTTGGCCAGGGTTCCCTTCTTCTCGAGGATCGATGCGGCGAACTGGTCGAGGTCCATCCCCTTGGCCACACGTGCCTCCCTGATGACCCCTCCGTAGTCGTCCACGAGCTCGATGGATGCGGAACCGGCGTAGATGTCCTTGGACTGCATCCTCCTCTCGCGCTTCTGAAGCCTGTCCTGGATGACGGTCTGTGTGACAGGGGCGCCGTTTGATCCGGAGCCTCTGTAATCCTCGCCGAATCTGGCACAGCCGGGGCAGACGTTGAGTCTCGAACCCTCGACGATAACCGTCTTTGTCATCGGGACTTCCTTGCCGCACATCTCGCAAATCATGTCCACTCGTAGCATGGAGTGGATAATAAATCCTGCGAGAAGATGTTGGAGGACATTAGGCCCGATACAAGACAATGGGGAAGACGGCGATAGGATAATAATAGCAATCCCCATCACGGACGACATATGACCAACGACGAGATTAACGAGGAGATGTCCGAGCTAAAAGCGAAGATCGTCACACTCGAGGAGAGGAACGTCAGGCTGATGGAGGACCTCCAGACAGCCGAGACCGAGAAGCGCTACTCCGAGAGCGAGCTCTTCAGACTCCAGAAGGACATCGCAAGGCTCAGGAACGAGCTCGAGAGGCTCAAGAGCCCGCCGCTCATCATCGGATCTATCAAGGACGTCCTCCCGAACAACCGCGTCGTCGTCAAGAGCTCCACCGGACCGGATTTCGTCGTTTCCGTGTCCGAGTACGTGCCCGAGGCCGACCTCCTGCCGGGAGCAAGGGTCTCCCTGAACAAGCAGACCCTGTCCGTCATGGACGTCCTGCCCGCGCCCCTGGACCCCGTCGTGTCCGGAGCCGAGATCCTGGACAAGCCCGACGTCACCTACGAGGACATCGGAGGACTCAAGCAGCAGATGCTGGAGCTCCGCGAGGCCGTGGAGGATCCCCTGCTGAGACCCGAGCTGTACGCCAAGGTCGGAATCGAACCGCCCAAGGGAGTCCTCCTGGTTGGACCTCCTGGAACCGGAAAGACACTCATGGCCAAGGCCGTGGCCAACGCCACCCAGGCGACCTTCATCAGGCTCGTCGGATCGGAACTGGTCCAGAAGTACATCGGAGAGGGAGCAAGGCTCGTACGCGAGCTCTTCCAGCTTGCCAAGGAGAAGGCCCCCAGCATCATCTTCATCGACGAGCTGGATTCCGTCGGAGCGAGGAGGCTCGATGTGGCCACATCCGGCGACAGGGAGGTCCAGAGGACCCTCATGCAGCTCCTTTCCGAGCTGGACGGATTCACCCCCACCAGCGACATCAAGATCATCGGAGCCACCAACAGGCCCGACATCCTGGACGATGCACTGCTCAGACCCGGAAGGTTCGACCGTATCATCGACGTGGGACTGCCCGATGTCGATGGAAGGGAGCAGATCTTCAAGATCCACCTTGCCCACATGAACGTGGACGAGAAGGTCTCCGCCAAGAAACTGGCAGAGATGTCCGATGGAGTGTCCGGAGCGGAGATCAAGAGCATCTGCACCGAAGCGGGAATGCTCACGATCAGGGACGACCGCGACACCATCACCGAGGCGGACTTCCTCAAGGCCAAGGACAAGGTCCTCGAGGCCGGCAGGAACAAGACCAAGCCCGCACCGGCATACATGTTCGGATAAACACCATCACATGCGGGGGCCACGGCCCCCGATACTTTCTACCAACATCCACCGTCAAGGAAGCTGACATACTTGGATCATGTTTCTGAAGAGTATTATTCCGGGCCCATGACCTGTGAGCCCGGATTGGATTGCATCACTCCCTCTCGTTGTCCTCTCCGCCGAAGAAGGCCAACTGGGATGCGGCGTAGATCTCCTCCAGACCGATGAAGTCCTGTGCGGAGACGGAACGGATCTCACCGAAGACGCCGGTGTTCTCCATGGCCTTGAACAGCTCCATGCCCACGACGGTCTGAGGATTCGAATCGGAATCCAGGAGGTCGCCGTACAGGGCGTCGGGATAGGTGTACCAGTCGAGCATCCTCTGCTCGTCATCCTCGGACAGCGTGTCGCATTTCGAGAGGATGTTGATCATCGGCAGCTGGAGCCTGAACTGCACCAGGGCACCGAGGGTCATCGCGGAGATGAAACCGTTGGGAGACCTGCACAGTGACGGATCGGACAGGTACACCAGAAGCGAATCCTGCTGTCCGAAGGCCTTCACGGTGATGTTGGAGGATTCCCTGAAGGCGAACAGCTCCAGCTGACCGGGGGTGTCCACCAGGACGTAATCCGTCTTGTATGTGGAGAGGACATCCATCATCTTCTTGATGTTCACGGCCATGAGGTCGGCCGCCACGACCTGCGCACCGTTGGGTCCCAGGGAATACTCCTGCATGACCTCATCCAGGGAGATCCACTCCCTGATGTCGATGTCGGGCTCGTATGGGAGCGTGTCCGCACCAGGGTCCATGTTCACTATGATCGCATCGACGCCCGCATCATCCAACCACTGCTTGTAGGCCCCGACGAGGGTGCTCTTTCCACTGCCAGCGGTACCAACGAAAAACACGTTCTTCATACTACCAGATTCCTAAACCTGGGTAAAGGAAAACCAATATATTAGGTGGGACGTAATTCTCCGCTCCATGAACTCTAGGAAAATCAGCCCCGCAGGATTCGGCATTGCCGCACTCCTCGGTGCATTCGTCTTTTCCGTAGCTTGGATCATCGCGGTCTGCGGCGACGCAAGCTGGGTGCTCGGAGAGAACACCATCTCCGACCTCGGTGTCTCCGACGTCCAGATCTCCGCGGACCTGTTCAAGTACGCATGCATCATCACCGGAGTCCTGTTTGCGATCTTCGGAATCGGAAAGGCCATCTTCGAGAAGAAGGCCAACAGCGCCAGCGGCATCTTCGTCATCATCGCCGCCCTCGCACTGATCGGAGTCGGAATCTACAACAAGGACTTCGGAAACGGAAACGCCCACCTCTTCGTGGCATACATGTTCTTCCTCTTCACCACGATCGCTGCCATCCTCTCCGGATACGGCGACTACCACGAGAAGAAGACCATCCCCACAGCCATCACCGTCGTTGCGTTCGTCGTCGGACTGTTCGCATACGCCACCTGCAGTCTCGCCCTCGCAGAGGTTGCCATCGTCATCTGCATCCTGATCTGGGCAACCGCACAGGGTGTCAAGCTCGCAATGAGCAAGGCTTAATTAAGCCAACCAGATTACAAGGTGGTAAAAATGGCAATGCCAAAGAAAATGGTCGCCGGATCTGCCGTTGGCATGTTCGGAGGAATCATCGCCCTCGCCGTCATGGCGGCGGCATGGGATGGTTCCCTGGACTGCATCGTCAAAGTCGGACTCGACATGCTTGTGTCCGTGTCCTTCTTCGCAGCAGCCGGAACCTTCATGAAATACAGCCCTGTCCAGGGATCCACGATGGTCGTGCTCTCCGCACTCGCGGTCGCCTTCACCCTCGTCGCCCTGATCTATGGCGCCATGTCCATCGGATTCGGCCTCGTGCTGATCGTCCTCGGAATCGTCGCCATCCTGTGTGCCGCCTGCCCCACTGTCACCAGCTGGGTCGACGCCAACAGAAGGGTCTGAAACCACTAGGTCCGAAAGGACCTCCTTTCCCTTTCACGATTCTTCCATTATATTCTGGTTGTAGGTACCAATTATCGGTACCTATTTATGGGTCATGTAAAATCGACACTTTATGGATGAGAAGTACTCCTTCACACTGAGGAAACTGGCTCTCCTGGGGGCGATGGACGATTACATCGCCATATCCTCGAGGGAGCTTGGTGATGCGCTTGAGATGAGTCAGCAGTCCGCCTCCAAAAGGATCCTGGAACTGCTGGATGAGAAGTACATCGTACGCGACCTCGGCGCCAGGAGACAGCGCATAAAGCTGACCCAGAAAGGTATCGACGAACTCAAGAAGGAGTACAACGAGTACCGCCGCATCTTCGAGCTCACTGACCACATCACCATCCACGGAACCGTGGAGTCCGGGATGGGGGAGGGAGGCTACTACATCTGCCAGGAAGGGTACATGAACCAGTTCAAGACGAAGCTCGGCTTCACCCCCTTCGAGGGTACCCTCAACGTCCTGGTGGACCCCGAGGATGTGGGAAAGCTTGATGTCATCCGCAGCATCGCGGGACATGTCATCAGCGGGTTCTCATGCGACGGAAGGAGCTTCGGCGACGTCATCGCGTACAAGGCGAAGATCCGCAACATCGACTGCGCCATAGTCGTCCCCGAGAGGTCCCACTATGTAGACACGATAGAGATAATCTGTCAGTACCACCTCAGGAGGACACTGAGTCTGAACGACGGCGACCGTGTCGACGTCAAGATAAACATGTGAGTCCCCAGACCCACTTCGCTTTCAAATTATTGCGGGGGGTTGTCCCCCGCGTTTATGGTTTCAGAGTTTCTCGAGATACTTGATGACGGACTCGAAGATCGCCCTTCCGTCCCCTTCCTCGGAATCGTATCCGCGGGTCCAGTCGGGATGTGTGAAACGGGTCATCACACGCTCGGGGTGGGGCATCATACCCATGACGTTACCTGCAGGGTTGCAGATTCCGGCGATGTCCGAGGGGGATCCGTTGGGATTCCAGGGATACTCGGCGTCGGAGCCGTCGGGGCAGACGTACCTGAACACGATCTGGTCGTTGTCCTCGAGCTTCTGGACGAAGTCGGGGTCCATGCTCATCAGCTTTCCCTCTGCGTGGGCGGAGGGGATGGTGAGCAGGGCCTTCTGGGGAACATCGGAGGTGAAGATGCACTTGCCCCTGTTGTCGTTCCTGAGGACGGTGGGACGGCATTCGAACCTTCCGGAGTCGTTGTTGTACAGGGCTGCGGTGGGCTGCTCGGACATGACCTCGTCGATGGCGGGCAGGAGTCCCATCTCCACGAGGATCTGGAATCCGTTGCAGACACCCAGGACGGGCTTTCCGGACTCTACGAACCTCTTGACCTCGGATCCGATGGAGGATTTGATCCTCGCACCGAAGATCGCTCCGGCACGGACGTAGTCCCCTGCGGAGAATCCTCCGGGGAAGGCCAGCACATCATAGTCCTCCAGGTCGCGGCAGAGGTCTGCGGAGACCTGCTTGGACAGCTGCTTCAGGTGGACCTCCTCCGCCTGGGCTCCGACCATCCTGAAGGCCTCGGCCATCTCGTCCTCGCAGTTCGTTCCCTCGATCCTGATAACACATACCCTGACGTCTTCCGCCTTCATTCGCTGACACCCCCCATGATGTTCCATATGGGGTCGTTCCAGGCCTTCCTCATCTCCGAGACGGGGATCGAGGTGCCGTTGTCCTTGATCACGAGGCTGTCGCCCTTGGTGATTCCGATGATCTCCGCATCGTTGCCGAGGATCTCCATGAACCTGGTGACGTCCTTGCCGTCCACCTCCACGATCCAGCGGCTGTTGCTCTCGGAGTAGAGCTTCCTGGCCAGTGACGATCCGTCCATGGCGGAGAGGTCGATCTGGGCTCCGACCTGTCCGGAGATGCACATCTCGGCGACGGCCACGGCGAGCCCTCCGTCGGAACAGTCGTGACAGCTCAGGACGAGACCCTCGTCCATTGCCTGGAGCAGCTCGTCCATGTACCTCTTGAGTGCGGGGATGTCCACGCCGGGGACAGCTCCCTTCTCTCCTCCGAACTTGCGGAACAGGAGGGATGCTCCCATCTCGTCGCGTGTCTTTCCGACGATGAGGATGCAGCTTCCGACCTTCTTGAAATCGGCGGTGACGGCCTTCCTCACATCATCGATGAGTCCGCATCCGAGGATCATGGGTGTGGGCAGGATGTGATGTCCCCCGGGAGCCTCGTTGTAGAGACTGACGTTACCGGACGGAATGGGGATGTTGAGCTCCCTGGCGATCTCCCCGAGTCCCCTGACGGCCTCCCTGAACTCCCCGAGCCTCTCGGGATTCTCGGGGTTTCCGAAGTTGAGACAGTCGGTGAACGCATTGGGCCTCGCTCCCACGGCGACCAGGTTCCTGCAGGTCTCGTCGATACAGGCCATTCCCCCCTTGTAGGGGTCGGCCTCCGTGAACCAGGGGTTGCATCCGATCGCTGCGGCCAATCCCTTGAGCCTTCCGGGCACGGGCAGGAGCACGGATGCATCTCCGGGACCGGTCATGTTCATCTCGCCCACCATGGGGTGGATGGCTGTTCCGGCACGGACCTCGTGGTCGTACTGCCTGATCGCCCACTCCTTGGAGGCCACGTTGAGGTCCGAGAGAAGGGTGAGTATGACATCCTTGTCGGAGGGCAGCTCGGGGAACTTCTCCCCCTCCTTGGTGCTGACCTCGGGAAGGGTGTAGGGCCTGTTGTAGACGGGTCCGCCGGTGAGGAACTCGAGGTCCATGTCGAAGATGAGCTCTCCGTCCCAGAACAGGCGGGTGCGCTTCAGGTCGGTTGTCCTTGCGACGGGTATGGCCAGAACATCCCACATGTCGAAGATCTCCAGGACCTTCTCCACGTTCTCGGGCTTGCATGTGCACATCATGCGCTCCTGTGATTCGGAGACCCATATCTCCCAGGGTGCGAGTCCGGGCTCCTTGAGCGGGACCTTCTCCAGGTCCACATCGGCTCCGCATCCCGCATCAAGGGCCATCTCTCCCACGACACAGCTGAGTCCTCCTCCGCCCAGGTCCTTCATACCGGTGATGAGGTGTTTGGCGTTGACCTCGAAGCATGCGTGCATGACGGGCTCCTTGGTGATGGGGTCTCCTAGCTGGACGGCTCCCCTGGAGTCCTCGTCGGAGGTGGCTGTCAGGTCCGCCGATGCGAAGTTGACTCCGTGGATACCGTCGCGTCCGGTGCGTCCTCCGATGAGGATCATGACCTCGCCGGGGCCTCCGGCATAGTTCTTCGCGAGATCGGCACGTTTCACGATACCGAGGCATGCGACGTTCACGAGACAGTTCCCTGTGTACTTCTCGTCGAAGAAGAATCCGCCTGTGATGGTGGGGATACCGACACGGTTTCCGTAGTCCCTGATACCGGAGACGACACCGTTGACCAGGTACCTGGGGTGCTTGATCCCCGGAGGGAGCTCTCCCTTGTGGTCGATGGGTCCGAAGCACAGGGGATCCGCGAGTCCGATGGGCTGAGCACCCATGCACACGACATCCCTGAGGATGCCCCCGATTCCGGTGGCGGCACCTCCGTAGGGCTCGATGGCGGAGGGATGGTTGTGACTCTCGATCCTGAGTGCGTATCCGTAGTCGTCGTCGAAGACCATGACACCGGCGTCTCCCTTGGAGAGGACGTCGTCGCGGTCGATGCCGAAGACGAACTCCTTGAGGATGGGCTTGGAGCTCTTGTAACAGCAGTGCTCGCTCCATGCCTGTCCGAGGGACTGAAGCTCCACATCGGTGGGGTTCCTGCCCTCCTTCTTGAAATAATCGCGGATGACCTTCATCTCATCCAATGAGAGACTCAGGCTCATGTCGGCCGAGACCTGCTTGAGCTGGTCGTCGGTGGCGGAGAGGATGTCCACATCGTACAGGTCGAAGGGGACATCGCGTTTGATCATCAGATCGGCCATGGGATATCATCTCACTGTGACCTTGTAGTTCTGGATCACGGGGTTGGCGAGGAGCTTCCTGCACATCTCCTCTCCGGCCTTGACGGCCTCGTCGGCGGGCATGTCCAGCTCGACCTCGAAGAGCTTGACGGACTTGACGCCCTCGATGCCCTCGAAGCCGAGTGCCTCCAGGGTCTTCTTGGTGTTCTTCCCCTCAGGATCGGCGACGCCTTTCTTGAGCTCGATTCTGATCTCGATTACAGCCATGATGGAAGCTAACGCGCGCGCCCTATAATAGTTGTGCGTGAACGTGGGGAAGGGGTTTGGTCGCAGGGAGGGGTGGGTCCCGCCCCCTGCGCCATCAGGGTTTCATGAACCTGACGTAGTAGACGATGGCTCCGACTGCCAGGATGGCGACCACCGCGACTGCGACGTAGAGCAGGGAGTTTCTTCCGCCGTCATCCTCCTCGGCTCCGGGGAAGACCAGGTCCTTGACCTGTGCATCGGCGCCCATCTCGGAATAAGTGACCGCGACGAGCGGAGACTTGGTAGAGGGGCACGAGGTCTCGTATGCGAGCTCCGAGGGGACCGTCACCAGGTATTCCGTGCAGACCTCCGTGCCGATCTCGTAGAACTTCACCGCTCCGGACATGTTTCCGAGGGAGATCTTGAAGATCCCAGTGGTATCGTATGCCTTGCCGTCACGGGCGATCGAGACCTCCTTGGAGAAGTTGGTGCGGAGGATCGTCGGATAACCGTCCTTGTCCAGGTAGATCGCGGTGATCGGAGCTGACTTCACCTCGGAGGGGGTCATGCCCTCGTTCATGGTGAACACGGCACCGGATCCGATGTCCATGGCGTCATCGCCGGAGAACCTGACATATCCCGCGGACTTGCCATCCATCGTGTAGAGGAAACAGATGTACGAGTTCCCTGTGTCGACGGCACTGCTCCTGTCCATGACGGAGTACCTCACGAGATATGAGGAACCGTTCAGGTTCAGGGGGAACACGTTGGCCTCGCACTGGTATTGGCCGTCATCCTGATAGGTCTGCTCGAACGTGGTCCTGTCATACTTCACCCAGGATGATGTGTTGAGTTCGTACAGGGCGATCTCCCTGTCCCCGACCTGAAGGATGTACTGCTTCCCATCGATCTTGACGATGTCACCGCTGACGTACTTGATCTCCTTATCACCGTCTTTGATGACAAGGGCGTTGGTGTAGGTGGTGACGGACGATGATTTCACGCCCACTGCCGCGAGGAGGTCGGTTCCTCCAAGCGCATTGAGGATCTTCACGAGATCGGCATCGGTGAGGACATGGTCCTTCACGTTGATGGTGAGACCGTTGATCTTTCCTCCCTCGAAAACGACCGACTTGTCGGTAGAAGCGGTGTCCCCGTAATCGTATGCCTTCACTGTGCATGTGAGTCCTGTGGCGATGGTGGTGTCTGTTGTTCCGACGGTCTTGACGATATCGAAGGTCAGAGAACCGTTCACGCCAGTCTTCGAGTCCTTGGTTCCGGCAACAGCTGCCTTGAATGTTGTATCCTTCGTGATGACCACGCTGAGTTCTGTGGTGGCAGGCTCCCCGGTTATGGTTTTGTAATTAGGGATCCAAGTGCTGTTCAACCAGGTGATGACCTGTGCCTGGGTGTTGAAATCCTCCATGAGGACCTGGCATGTGACGCTCTTCGGGTCGAAGACGGTGGTGATCTTGCAGACAATTGTCGCCTTGATCTTCCCGTCAGAGTCGGTGATATCGAAAGAGAGCTCCCCCTCAGTTCCATCCTTGTCAGAAGGTGTTCCGGCAACAGCAGCCTTGAACGTGGCATCAGCAGTCTTGGTGACAGTAAGATTGGTGTAATAATCTGAGGCCAGATCGAGGCCACTGATCGACCCCCAGCTGATTCCCTTCAACCAGGTCTCCTTGACCCAATTGAGGACACTTTCCTCTGTGTTCGCAGTGAGCATGCTGACCTCGCATGCTCCCAATTCATCACTGACATCGACAGGAGAAGATGTCGTTTCAACACCCGTACCTCCTTCCGTCGCATCAGAATAGTCCGAGAGGCAGACCGGCGTGAGCAGCACAGCCACCGCTAGGACAAACAATGTGATCTTTCCCATCCTATCCATGTTCATCTCTCCGTCCCATTCGGTGAGATCGCGGGTCGAGCGAATGGCGACCCGAACAGCGTCGAATCGGTTGGTGGATATAATAACTCGCGGTTATAGTGCACGCACGGAACAGGTTTTTATTCAAATCACGGGAATCTCCGGTCCATGAACGAATCCATCGTCCTCAAGGTGGCAATGGCCCAACGCCAATCCGAGGCAGGCTACGGACGCGCGAGGATCGACACGGAGTCCAGGCGTTCCCTGGGACTCGAACTCGGAGACACCATCGAGATAGTGGGAAGGAGGACGGTGGTCGCCAAGGTGTT
>JBJEIK010000165.1:0-1894 GCA_051876975.1 Candidatus Methanomethylophilaceae archaeon | reverse complement strand
TCCGTCGAGTATGACGGTGATGAAGATGCCGGATCGTCAGAAGACATCCAATCCAATATGGAATTTGACGGATGGAACGGACTCATGATGGCATTGGACCACAGGGAGAGGGACCATCTCAGGGCACTCTGCACGGGTGGCACCGAATGCGACCCCCGTCTGGAGGACTCGATCAATGGGAAGGCACTCGACCACATCGGCGACATCCTGGTCATGGATGGGACCATCGTGGAGGAATACCGCCGCGACATCAACAGGGTGATCTGGAAAAGCATGCCCGTGTCGGACCCGTATGCCGAACTGGTATCCCTGTTGGACAAAGCTGAGATGGATTATCTGAGGATCTTCGTATCCGGAAAGACCCCACGCGGCAGGAAACCCATCATGAGGATCGATTCCATAAATGGGAAGGCGAGAAGGACCATCGGTTCGGACATCATCGAACACGGAACCATCGCCGGAAAACACATTGACGGACTGAGGAGGGCCATGGACCATGATGAATGACGACGACTGGAGGTTCTGGGAGATCATCGACCTCATGAGGGGGATCGAACCGAGGAAATGCAGGTTCGCAAACCTCGGATACGATTACGCGATCGACGAGGACCTCGGGTTCCTCCAATGCATGTACTACGTCCACTGGAAGGACAACCTCGAGAACAAGGGCAGGCTCATCAGGACGGACGACGGCTATGTCAGACTGTGGATGGCCGATGTCGCCGACAGGGGCATGGACCCTCAGACCTTCGACAGATGCATAGAACAACTCAAAGCCGACCGGAACAACCTGACCGTCGAACTGGAGGAGTTCTCGGACCATTGGCACAGGTCGAGAGGAGACCCATCCACGGACAAATGCGACGGGTTCGGCCTCGCCGCCGCTCTTCTCAGATCACCCGAGGTGTTCCCCAGACCCATCTTCAACGAGCTCTTCGGATTCAGCAGGATGGAGGACAGGAGGAGGTACGGGAAGGACCTGGGCAGAGCGATACGCGGGATCGACATCCACCTCCGTGCGGTCAGCGGAACCGGCCTCATGGAGAGGATCACCAGGACCGTGACCGAGACCATAGAGCCATTCGACGCCATACCGTACAGGAACGGGAGGATGCCGGTGACCGTCAGAGGTCGCTGCGTCATAAGGATGGACATCGTCAAGGACATGCTCACGACGATCCTCGACACCATCGTACTGATACGCGGCGGGGAGAAGCCGGAGGACCTACACGGCCTTGAGGTTGTGATCGCCAGGAGCATCGACGATGCATCCCTCGACTCGCTGGGCCCGATCACCCTGGATGACGGGACGGGTCCGATAATGCACAACTGCATAGACGATCTGGACGCCACTTTCAGATCGATAACCTCCGGCAACATCAGGTTATTCAGGAACGTGAAGATAGCGGACGGGTTCAGATCCAGCTACGTCCCATCCACCGGCATGGATGGGGAACTCACCCTGTCCCCCGAATCGAAGAACTACTACACCCTCTGGAAGAAGTGCATGGACCGCGGGGAGTACCTCGACACCGATGACGGATACGTCATGCTGCTGATCGCGGAGATGCTCGTGACGAACGACCCTCCGGATATCGCAGAGGTCATGGACAGGATAGTGTCGATACACGATGCATACGGCACCATCGGGGAGGGAACTGCGTGGATGGTCAGGGACATATCCATCGTCCGCGGATTCCCGTTCCCCGTGACATCGGCGGAGAACATCGATGTGGCACCGTGGTTCATCGTAGGTGTGGCATCGAACAACACGTACGCCCCGACCGCACAGTTCCTCAGGGAGAACTTCGCGAGAACATGGGAGCAAATCGTCTTCACCGACGACAGATGCACCGAGGTGTTCCGCAGGAGCCTCGTCACCGCCGTGACCATC
>JBJEIK010000164.1:0-1894 GCA_051876975.1 Candidatus Methanomethylophilaceae archaeon | reverse complement strand
TCTGAGGACCATATCCGAAAAGACACAGACGCCTTTCAAGTTCGTCCATGGGGAGATAGAGAACATCAAGGACATCCGCAGGTACACATTCCAGGTGAAGGAGAACCTCCACACCGCCAAGGCCAGGGAGATATACGACATCTACGAATCCATGCCGACGCAGATGGCCGCCATGTCGAGGTTCGATGCGGATCACTCCCCGTTCTTCAGGGGTAAGAGGGTGGCGGTCATCGGTGTGGACTTCTTCAACAGCCTCGACAAGAACCTGAACAGTGCGGATTTCCATGAGGTGGACCTTTTCAGGAAGGGTGAGACCTTCGACATCGATAGGATATACCAGGTCGGGAACGACCGTCAGATTGCCAACAACGTGGTGGACCTCATCGATCCCTGCAATCCGAACGACTATGCCATCGTTCTGAGCCTGGGATCTCCCATCACCGATGCCGTGCGTTCCGCACTCTACAGGAAGGGCATCCCATTCGTGAACAGCCTCAACGTCAAGGACCTGACGCAGATCAGGGACTACATCCAGCTACTCCAACTATCCATGAACTTCCGCACCATCCGTGTGAGGCATGTCAGGGAGCTGTTGTCGAACTACAACGTGCAGATCCGCTCACGCAGCGAGGACTATCTCTTCTGCGATCTGCCTGTGGATTCCTTCACCGAGCGCGGATTGCAGTTCTTCAGGGCAATGGCCGAGATCCGCGACAGGACGTTCCTCGATGTGGCGAATCTCGTGGGGAATCCCGGTCTCCCGCAGATCAAGCTCCTCCTGTCCGACATGGGCCTCTCCAACCAGAAGGTGACCTCCAGAGGGGTCAATGAGCTTGCCTATGCCGTGAACTACGTCAACGACCTCCGTCACAACCAGGAGGTTCCGGAGAACGAGAGGGAGGGCGTCCTGGTGACAGATTGCAACAACTCGGTCTACATCGACCGTCCCATAGTGTTCTATCTCGGATTGGGCCAGGATTGGAACATGCCTGTGAGGTCCAAGCCATACATCGACCAGGAGCAGGAGTCCGACAACAACGCCCTACGCCTACAGATACTGCTGCAGCAGGGTTCCACCAGGATGTACTTCGTCAATGTCACCAAGAACGGCCTCCCCGCGCGTCCATCCTCCATGTTCGATGTCATCTACGAGAGGGAGATGTCCATATTCGACGATCTCTGCGACGATGTGGTGCACGGACGTTGGGTTCCTGAGAGGGTCCCGGAGAAGATGGAACGTGGATCCGCCGATCTGGAGGAGACCGGCATCGGGAGGCATCCGTTCTCCAAGAGCTCCTTCAACACATACTATAGATGCCCCAGGGCGTACATGTTCAGCTGTCTCGTGTCCACCCCCGACCAGAAGCACACGGAGTTCGGGAACCTCATCCACGAGTTCGCGGAGATGTACTTCTGTCACAGGGATGTTGTCAGGGAGAGGGGGCTCGATGAGTTCATAGACAGGACCTTCGACAGGTACACCGGTCTGTCATCCCCCCTACTGGCGGACATGGACAGGGGCCGCATCAAGCGTGCCATGTCCAATATAATGGCATACATCGACCGCTATGCACCCGAACCACCTGTTCTGGACAGGAAGCTCGACGACACCCACAGGAACAGGATAATGTCCGCATCCGGTCAGGAGATGACCAGCACCAGATGCGAGACCGACCACAGCGCCCCCGGTTACCCCATGCACGGGAAGTACGACCTGTCGTACGGCAACGGCATCACCGATTACAAGACCGGCAGGCAGAGGGAGCTGAAGTCCATCGCCAAGTCCATGCTCATGGACCCCAGGAACGACGACCCTGAGTTCCAGCCCATATTCTATCTTGCCATCGCGATGCTCGAGGGGAAGGGAGCCAGGTCCTTCAACCAGTTCTACGCC
>JBJEIK010000163.1:0-1904 GCA_051876975.1 Candidatus Methanomethylophilaceae archaeon | reverse complement strand
TATACTCAGCTTACCGGGATGACAATCTCTGAAATAATACGTCGTTTCACCATCGAGCGTATCGAGGATGAGATGGATGCGGATATTATCCGTCAAGCTGTAAAGGAATACAGAACAGATCCAAAAACATACACTTTTGAAGAGGAGATGAAGAGGTTGGATCTCGAATGAGATATGGTGTTGAGATCTCCGAATGTGCAGGATTTCAATCATGTTTTCAGTCCGCTTCTTTTTTATATAAAAAATGAATAACGCCAACTACCGTCAGAGGTCATTAGAATGATCTACACAGCAGTATCTGGACTTGTTCTTCTTTGAAGCTCCAGTGCGAAGTGGGACGGTTTGGTGGTTTTGAAAATGAAGCAGCAAACCAGTGAGAACGCTCAAAAAATGCGTGAAATGTTGGCGATCAGCCCCTTCAACCAGGTTGCTCTCCGTTCACTCAGCCACGTCGATGACATTCAGATTTTCGACACGACTCTGAGGGATGGTGAGCAGGCACCGGGCATTGCCCTGAGTGCAGATGAGAAATACCGCATCGCCCTCGCCCTCGACGAGCTGGGTGTCGACATCATGGAGGCGGGATTCGCCGCCTCGTCGGAGATCGAGAAGGAGACCATAAAGAGGATCGTCGCCGAGAAGCCCCAGGCAACCATCTGCAGTCTGGCCAGGTCCGTGAAATCGGATGTGGATGCGGTGATCGACACCGGAGTGGACTACATCCACACCTTCATCGCGACCTCCGATCTGCACATGAAGTACAAGCTGAAGATGACACCCGAGGAGGTCAAGGCCCATGCGGTGGACATGGTCGAGTACGCCTGCGACCACGGCCTGAAGGTCCAGTTCTCCTGTGAGGATGCGACACGCAGCGACCTGAAGTTCATGACAGAGGTCTACAAGGCGGTCGAGGAGGCCGGAGCATGTTCCGTTAACGTCCCCGACACAGTCGGTGTCATCGTCCCCCAGGGGATGAGCTACCTGATCGGGGAGCTGAGGAAGGCCCTGAAGATCCCGATCGCCGTCCATTGCCACAATGACATGGGACTGGCCGTGGCCAACACCCTGGCTGCAGTGGAGGCAGGTGCGAGCATCTGCCACGTCACCATCAACGGTATCGGTGAGAGGACGGGTAACGCGGCACTGGAGGAGGTGGCTGTCAACCTGTTCGCCAACTACGGTGTGCAGACCGTGGACCTGACCAAGCTGGGACCCACCGCCAAGCTGGTCGAGAGGATCACGGGATTCCCCATGGCCTACAACAAGGCCATCGTCGGACGCAACGCATTCGCCCACGAGTCCGGTATCCATGTGCACGGGGTCATGGGCAACTCCCTGACCTATGAGCCGTTCAAGCCCGAGATGGTCGGTGTCGACAGGCACATCGTCATCGGAAAGCACTCCGGTGTCCATTCCGTCAAGGGACGTCTGGAGGAGCTGAAGGTCAGGTTCCCCGACGAGCACATGCCCGAGCTGATGGCCGCGATCAAGGAGATCGCCGTCGGCGGAAAGGAGATCGACGACGCGGAACTGGTCGCCATCGCCGAGCATGTCCTGTGGAAGAAGGAGGCCAGCGTCCAGACTGCAGTGCTGGATTCCATCGCGGTCATGACCGGAAAGAACCTCACATCCACCGCAACGGTCACCATCACCCTGAACGGTGAACCCAGGACCAAGGCGGAGATCGGAGTCGGACCCGTGGATGCCGCACTGAAGGCCATCAGCGAGGCCGTCAACGACAACATCTCCCTGGAGGAGTACAAGCTGGCCGCGATCACCGGAGGAAGCGACTCCATCTGCGAGGCCACGGTCATGGTCAAGAACGTCCAGAACGACGGGAATCTGTCCGTCGGAAAGGCGGTCGGCCTGGATGTGGTCCAGACCTCCGTGGACGCCCTGATGGC
>JBJEIK010000162.1:0-1924 GCA_051876975.1 Candidatus Methanomethylophilaceae archaeon | reverse complement strand
AATTCCACAGCGGTCATCGATGTTTCTCTAGACGCAAAAAGTGTGGTTCAGACCGATAATACCGTCATGATGTTAAAGCGTTCGCTGAGTGGTGAGCGTGAGCGAGACACGCAACGAAGCGAACGCCTTACACGACCGAATGGAGTGGTCCTGCCCAATTTCTCTCGGCGGCAGTTCAACCCGCATGATGACATTTCGTTTCACCCACTTTCCGACCCAATTCCACAATTTTCAAAGGCGGCGACAGAGTCCCACAAAAACAGACTGCGGCTGAGCCGGACGTGTGCATTCCACACCCCATCATCGGCAAGGCGAATCATACAGACTCTCAACGGATCATTCTCAGGTTCCTCGATATCGCTTCACGGGTAACATTCAGAATCCGCATCCGACAGCATACTTGGTGACTGTCCCGATGATCCGCATCGGACGTAGAGCTTGCTCGGAGTACGATGCGTTTCTATGTCTCGGATGAACACACATTCCGATCATCTCACATTCCGTGTCGTTCAATAGTTCCTGAACGGGGTTCCCCTCTTCAGTATCGCGTAGATCAGATCGAGCAACTTGTTTGCGGCCGCCGTCCTGGCCTTGGACTTGCACATCCTCGATGTGCAAGATTCGTAATACCTCTTGATGTGACCGTTCGGACAGTTGTTCATGTGAGTGTATACGGCCCGGTACAGTATGTGACGGACCATACTGTCTCCCATCTTGGTGATATGCCCATGATGTTGCTTCCCTCCGGAATCCTTGACTATCGGGGCCAATCCGAAGAACGATCTGAACTGTCCCTTGGTTGGGAACCTCTCGATGTCCACTATCGCGGACATCAACTGGATCGCCGACAGTTCCCCGATCCCTGGGATGGAGCTCAGGAGCTCCACTTCATCGGCCATGACCTTTGAATCCTTCAGTTTCTGATCGATGTCCTTGCATCTCATGGTCAGATATGCATAGCTGCGAACACGTTCGCAAAGGACATAATCATCAGCATACGTCTCAAGAATGTAGTTGAGTGCCTTGTCCGTGGTGAGTGTGGGGTACTTCGATTCATCGAGGTACTCCCCATTCCTCCTCATGTGCGCGGATATGCGTTGTGCCTCCTTGCCCTTCTCCTGTGCAAGCTCCTCGCGGAGCCTGCATAGGTCGCGGAGTTTCTGTTCGTCACCCGAGACGATATAGGAAATAGACAGCTCGATCTCATCCCTGTCCCATAGGCGGAGATACCTTGCCAGTGCGATGGAATCGTTCTTGTCCGTCTTCTTGCGGCTGGCGTTGATTACCCTGAGGCTGTACGCATTGGCGATGTACGACTGTGCACCGATCCCGCAGAGATGGATGTGTAGATCCGTTGAGTAGGTACTGGACTCGAAGAGGACCTTCCATTTCCCCACATCACCCATCTTCTCGACGAGTTTGTCCATCCCATCGGGGGTTGATGGAAGTACAAAGGTCTCCTTCACCTTCCCGGTACTTGACATCACGCTGAAAACTACGTTATTTATATCTACATCTGCACCTACATACTGCATGTGGTTCGCTTCCTTTAATCATGTGAACCACACTCTTCTTTTACGTCTTGGGGGTCATATTTTCATCAGGAACAACGAGGATTATCTGAGGTACTCCTCCTGTATCTTCTATGAGTTCATCGGAAATGGGCTTGTCCGTGTGATGTTCTTCGAGCGTCAGCGTATGTTCGATACGAAGGTTGAATACACTCTCTGCATCCCGGGCCCGGAGGGGAATACATTTCCCAATTGGATTCTTTCTACATTCAGTTCCGAGGATCGTGTCCGTACCGATATACGGAAATCGGAGACCAATCGCATCATAGAGGAGTATCTTCGGGATTCAGTTCACCTCCCTATCGGATGCACCGATGATATGACCACTCTGGGAAGGTACTGGATGTTCAACG
>JBJEIK010000161.1:0-1929 GCA_051876975.1 Candidatus Methanomethylophilaceae archaeon | reverse complement strand
GGGAGATGGTCGTGAATGCGAGACACGAGGCATCCATAAAGGAAAGACCGCATAATATGAGCAGAACGTAGTTGATGGCTGTCAGGACGGAATATACGAAGATGAACGACTTCGCGGCGTTCTTCATCCTCACAGAATAGTCGGAGGAACCGGATCCGGCCAGTTCGTTGGCGAAGATGCTGCGTCCGACACCGAACATCGGCAGGATGTACATGAAGATGATGATGACCGCTATACCTCCGATCCACTGGGACAGGGACCTCCAGACGAGGATGCCATTGGGCCAGGATTCGATGTCCGCCATGATGGTGGCCCCGGTGGTTGTGAGACCGCTGACCGATTCGAACAGGGCATCCAACGGACTCATCCCTGCCATCACATAGGGATACATCCCCAGGGCGAATACCAGGACCCATGCGAGTGCGACCATCAGGAGTCCGTTCACCGCACGGAAGTTCTTGGATTCGCTGAAAAGCAGGAACTGAAGGGATCCAACCAGTAGAAGGGGCGGGATGATGGACGCGAACGGAAACGGATCCTCCCCATAGTACAGTGAAACAGCCAACGGCAGGATCAGGATAACCGCGAAGAGGACCTCCACGGCCCCCAGAACCTTGACGGTAGTGCTCTCCCATCTCGCGAACCTGTCCATCCAGTTGTTTCCGGACAAGCCTATCACAGCTCCACCGCGACATTCTTACCGAACACCCTGGCGAGATCGGACTCCTTGGTGAGGTTGGTGAACACGATGATCCTGTCGTTCTCGCAGATACGGGTGTCCATGCGGGGATAGATGGTCTCGGAATCGTTCCCATCCTCCCTGATGATGGCGACAATCCTGATACCGTCGGGGATCTGGAGGTCACCATAGTACCTGTTGAGGAGTTTGGAGTCCTTGTCCACGGTGTGGTTGAAGAACACCTCGTTGTGGGACCTCATCCTCAGGATGACCATGTCGTTGGAAATCGTGCATTTGGTGATCTCATTGGATACGATCTTGTCGTAACCAATGATGCACTCGAGTCCTGTGAACTTGAAGATGTCCTCGTACTCCTTCTTGAAGTATCTGGAGATGACCTTGCGGGCGTTGAACTTCTGCGCGGACATGCACATGAGTAGGTTCGTGTCATCCAGACGGGATGTGGATATGGTGCAATCGGCCTTGAAGACGTTCTCCATCATCTGGACATCCGGCTCAGTGAAGTCGGAGTTGATGACGACGACCCCCGTCAGGGACTTGGACAGCTCCCTGCACTGATCCGGATTCTTGTCGATGATCTTGACGTACCTCTTCTTGGGATCCTCGGACAGGAGCCTGGCGAGGTTCCTCCCGACGATGGAACCGCCCAGGATGACGAACTCCCTGGACATGTCGTCCACACCGACGATCTCGTTGAAACGGAAGATCCCGTCCTTGCTGCCGACGATGCAGATTCTATCCCCGGCATGGATCTCCATGGTATCCACGGACAGGAGGAGGGTCTCATCCCTGTAGATGCCGAAAATGGTGAACTGACCCTGTGTGTCGATGTTCATCACGATCTGTCCCAGGATCTGATTGTTGGATTCCACAGAGAAGATGGCGAGGCAGAGGTCGAGGTCGGAACCCATGTACTCGTAGTCGACCAGGTTCTCGACAACAGCCAGATAGTACATCTTCTCGGCCGTGATGATCTCTGGCGAGACGATGACATCCACGCCGACTTCCCCCTCATCCGTCGTACGGATCATGTAATCCGGATTGGTGATGGATGCGATGGTGCGGATCTCCGGCTTGAAACGCTTGGCCATCATGCATATGAAAAGGTTGGAATCATCCCTGTGCAATGTAGAGATGATGATGTCAGCGTGATGTATCTCTATCGCATGCGACAGGATGACCGGATTTGTCCCGTCCTCATGCAGGACTGAGACGTTCAGACGGGATTT
>JBJEIK010000160.1:0-10649 GCA_051876975.1 Candidatus Methanomethylophilaceae archaeon | reverse complement strand
TACTTCCACGAATCCTTGTCCTTGGCGTAGAAGACGGCGATCAGGATTGCCAACAACCCTCCGATCAACAGGATGGTCTCCGGGAGGTTCGCATCGACCCACGATGTGATGTCACTCGAATCCATGGATGCGAATCTGCATGATGATAAAAAGGATGCCCGTCCCGAAGGACGGGTTTTATGTTTGGATCGACACGATCAAGCGATCTTGGTGCCTGCTGCAGGGGTGGCACCCTCATCGTAGACCTCTGCGACATCGAATGCCCAGAGGGCCTTGGCCTGAAGGTGGATCTTTGCGAGGTTCTCGTTCATCTGGTCGAGCATGGGTCCCTCGGTGATGCGGACGGGGTTGGCCAGGACGATCTCGTAGGACTCCAGTCCGGCTGTGACGAGGATGGCTGCCTTGGGATTCGCCTGGAGGTTGGCGGATGCCCTCTTCATAAGGACCTCTCCGACGACGACCTTGTCGGCTGCGGGTGCGATGATGCTTCCACAGACGATGGCGTGAGGCATTCCACAGGCGGATGCGGTCACGAGGGTCTTGACGGTTGTCTGCTCTGCCATTTTTGCAAGTACATTCTCAGGTATCTGAACCATGATTGTCACCTGTTACCTGATAGTCCTGACGGATATTTAGGCAGGAGCTATCACGCATGATACCCACCAGAATCGTACATTCTACCATCATCCTGGTACTCCAGTGGAAACATCCACCTCTTACACAATCCGATGAATTTCCTTATGAACGGACAGCCTGGAAGATAGTATGACCTCGTCCGAATCCTACACGTCCGTGATACAGGACCTGTCCTTCGAATCATCATCAGACGACATAGAGACGATCCTGGGGCCTGGAAGCTTCGGGAAGCTCCCTCTGAGGAACCGTAACGGTTCCTTCAACAACTTCGCACTCCTGTTGTCGGATCAGTGCCCCTGGTCCTTCGAGATCCTCTCCGGACAATACGGAGTTCTCCACAGGTGCACGGGGTCCATCCTCAGGCAGGTGGATGATGTGCTAAGGGTCATGGATAGCATCAACCCGCGTCTGAGGGTGAAGGGCCGCACGGGATTCATCAGGAAGTTCCCGAAGAGGGCATTGGAGGAGGGAGTGCTCAATGCGGCCATACACTTCGACATATCCAGGATGATGGACATAACCATAGAACTCTCCAGCGACCGCCTGGTGGTGATATCGCCAGGAGGGATGATCGAGCCTGAGGATTGGGGCCCCGGAGCAACCACATGCCCACGCAACAGGATGCTCGCAGAACTCTTCAGGGAAATGGGGAAAGTGACCCTTCACTTCTGCGGTGTCAGGGCCATCAGGGATTCCTACCTCCGCACGGGACAGATCCCCCTTATGAGGAAGACCCCCGAGTTCTTCCTGGTGTTCTGTCCATCGGTTGCACAGGACATCAGGGACCATGAGAACCTGTCTAGACGCATCTCCGATGTCCTCGCACTCCGTCCCGGAGCCACCCTGACCTTCGTGTCAGAAAGACTCCTGATATCACCGTCTGTGGCCCTCCGTGCCCTGATGAGGATGGAGGAGGAAGGCGTGATATTCGAGATGGGGACCAACAACAGCCGCAGGTTCTACCTCTACAGCGTGAGGAAGCGTCTGAGGATCGAGAGGTCGCACCGAGCACATTCAATACACATAGGTCTTATAATCAGCGAGAAGATGATATATCATGGCAAACAGGACCATAACGGCCGTAGTGGCGGTGGCAGTCGTGGCTATCGTCGTCATCGCGGGAGTGTTCGTACTCACCGGGGATGACGACAACGTAAAACGCGGACTTGCGACGGGGGACAGTCTGGAATACAGCGTCTTCGGAAGCATCGAGACGGAGAACGGATACGACACCATCACCGGAACGGTGGAGATGAACATACTGGATGAGAACGACAGCCAGTTCAAGATGGACATCAAGAGGGAGGTCTACAGGATCTCCCCCGACAACGTCAGAACCGAGATGATCGTCCAGTCCGAGACCGAGTGGACCTACAAGACATTCGACCTGAGCGGACTGACGAAGAACGGAAGCATCGACGCAGATACCGTCTGGGGGGATATGAAGACCGACCTCTATCAGAACGAGGATCGGACATACTCCATCCTGTGGAACGGTGACCTGTTGATCCTCGCCCAGGACCTGACAGTCGAAGGACGTACCATGTTCTATGAGCTCGTGGACATAAGTCTCGATCTTGGAGAGAAGGTGGTCGGAGAGGAACACAAGGCGGAGTTCCTGTACGATGTTGATGGGAAAGTCACCGTGAGCGGACTCGATGGGACCATCGATGGTGAGTTCGCGATGTCCATGGACAACAGATACTCTGACATCATCCTCGGAGGACCTTTCATGATGGACATCACCATGACCTTCCCGTACATCGGCGATGTGCCTATGGAGACATTGAAGGCTGAATGGAACACGCCGTTCGAGAACAAGTCCACCGGTGTGAAGCAGGAAGGGACCGTGAAGGTCGACACCGTCTGGGGAGAACTCGAGGCAGACGTCTACCTGGAGGTCGAGGATGGCAACACCATGACCATGTACGCCTACAACGGAGTCCCGATCAAGATGTCCATGGACATGAAGATGGATGATGAGGGCGGCATGATGCACATGGATGTCACCCTGAGCGAACTGTTCATCGACGGCGAACCCACGGATCCAAAAGACGTGGACCTCTGAAACCAAACGCGGAGGAAACTCCGCTTACCTTTTACAGAATCCGTCGATGGAGACGGGTGAACTCAACAGAGAATCAATGAATTGATGTAGAAGTGGTGGACAGGGCGAGATTCGAACTCGCGGCCTCTACCATGCCAAGGTAACGATCTTCCAACTGATCTACCTGCCCAGCAAAATCTCTGATATCTTCATTCTATATAAAGATTTCTAATAAGTCCCGGATACGGGATCATGGGTTCCCCCATACCATGGAAACAACCTGGGGGAACTCACTGGAAGTCCTGCTTCAAGGTGGACTGGAACCTGTGGACCTCGCCCTTGATGTGGGTGGGGTACTTGCCGTTGACACATGCAAGGCACAGGTCGTTCTCCTTGAATCCGATGGCCTCTATGAGACCCTCGATGCTGATGTATCCGAGACTGTCCGCGCCGATAATCTCGCGGATCTCATCCACTGTGTGCGAGGATGCGATGAACTGGTCTCTGGACTTCATGTCGACACCGTAGTAGCAGGGTGCGATGATCGGAGGGCTTCCCACGCGCACGTGGACCTCCTTGGCACCGGCCTTCCTGAGCATGGACACGAGCTTCTTCAGGGTGGTTCCCCTGACGATGCTGTCGTCCACGATCATGATGCGCTTACCGTTGACGGTGCTCTTGATGGGGTTCATCTTCATGGACACGGCGAACTCCCTCTGCTTCTGATCGGGCATGATGAACGTCCTATCTGCGAAGCGGTTCTTCATGAAACCCTCCTCGTATGGAATGCCCGTTGCGCAGGAGTATCCGATAGCATGCGCACGTCCGGAATCCGGAACAGGCATGACGAGGTCCACATCGGCGGGGCACTCCCTCGCCAGGATCTCTCCGATCTTCCTCCTGACCGCATAGACCTCGCGTCCGTCCAGGACGGAATCGGGCCTTGCGAAGTAGACCCACTCGAACATGCAGAATGCCTTGGGGTGCTGTCCGGGTGCGGGATATATCTTGAATGTGTCCTTCGTGATCTCGCAGATCTCGCCAGGCTCGATGTCCCTGACGATCTCCCCTCTGAGGGCGTCTATCGCGGCGCTCTCCGAGACCGCTATGTATCCTCCGTCGATCTTTCCGAGACAGAGGGGCCTGAACCCATAGGAGTCCCTGATGGCGAAAAGCCTGTCCTGGATCAGGATCGTGAGGGAATAGGAACCGTCCAACTCCCCCATGATGCCACGGATGGCCTTCACGGGGTCGTTGTACTGGTTCATGTACTTGCCGAGAAGCTTGATGACAAGTTCGCTGTCGGAGTCCGTGAGGAAGGCCCAGCCCTCCTTCATGTACTTCTCCTTGAGCTCGGAGAAATTGGTTATGTCGCCGTTGTGGGCGACAGCCACGGGGCCGAAATTCGTTGTCACCGTGAGGGGCTGAGCGTTGGAGATGCTCTTGGAACCTGTGGTGGAGTACCTGACGTGACCGACACCCACGTGTCCGTTGAGGTCCTTCAGGTCATCCTTGTTCAAAGCGACATTCACCAATCCGTTCCCCTTGACAGTCTCTATCGTACTGCCGTTGAAGACGGATATGCCCGCGCTCTCCTGCCCGCGGTGTTGGATGATCATGAGGGCCGTATGCAGAGCTGAAGCGACATCGAAATCGGCGGTGATGCCAACGACACCGCAGCTGTGTTCCGGCCCGGCCATACGATCGCCTTACTCGCGGAGCTTAGCCCAGCTGTATGTTCTCATCTTTGCGGTCTTTCCGTATCCACAGGATGCGCAGACGCCCTTCCTGACGTGGTAGGAGCGCTTTCCGCACCTGCGGCAGGGGATGTGAGTCTTGTATTTGTTGTGCTTTCCCTGTGCCGGTGTTCCCTTTCCCATGATCAATCTCTCCTTATGGTGATATGTAGATTACATTGTCCCCGCGGACAATGACCACGTTATGCCTTTTCGCCAGCTGGCCCTCATAGTACTCCTCCGCATTCCTGAGCACGACGTTCATGTGGGGATCGTATCCGTCGAGGACTCCCCTGTACTCCCTCCTGCCTTTGAGTTCCACGATGACGTTCTTGTTCGCCGCCTGACTGAGGACCGTTAAGGGCTTCATCATAAGTGGTACCTCGGACTCCATAAGACATTTACTATTTGAATGTACCTGTCGCCCCTTTATAGGTAGGGCTCAGACATAGGCCCCTATGGCGGGTGCGTCCAGACGGTCCATGTCATAGAAGATGATCGCTTCCCTGACCGCATCCGCACCGGAACCGATGCCCATGAAGTGATCGAGCATCGACATCCTCCAGATCAGGTCCATCATCGTCACAGCGAGGCATCCGTAGTAGGCGTTCGCCATGTCGTCCTCATAGCCGTTCTGGTCCATGAGGCTGAAGACGCTGCCCATGAAGCTGTCCCTGCTGTTCAGCACGTTGACGTAATCGGCGAGGACCTTCATGCCCTCGGCATCGGGGACCCTGAGTCTGATGTCCGTGGCATCGGCGAACGCCTTGTGGTGCAGCTCACCCTCGTCATCCATGACCATCCACTCGATCTTCCCGTCCACGGCCATGAACATGTTCCAGTTCCAATCCCTGTCGCAGTACACGGGGACGCTCAGCGGATCCTCCGACGACATCGATTCCATCGCCAGGTCGCGACCGGCCTCCTCCATCGCCTCCATGTCGAGACGGGTCTCGGGCTGCAGTCCCGACAGGGACATGACGGGCTCGATCTGAGACATGTCCATGATCCTGCTCAGATATGCGAGGTCTGTGAACATGGAGATGTTCTCGGACACGCTCATGCGGAGCATCGACGGGTCCTGGTAGACCCCCGCCTCCTTGCAGATGGAGAAGAACTCCTTGTAGACGGCCTTGGACTCCCTGAGGGATTCGATGATCCTCTTGTCCGCTCTGGCGACGATCTCCTTGGCCTCGGCCATGGCATCGTTCCCTGTCCCCATCCAGGCACCCCTGCAGGACAGGTCCAGTTCGACCTGGACCCTGTCGCTGGCGTAGATGTGATAGGGATACTGGCGGCAGTAGGTGGTCCTGTGGTCATAGACCATGCATCTCCTGTTCTGCAGGAAAACACAGGAACCGCGTCCCTTCTTCAGTGCCAATGCGAAGTAGGGGACGTCCCCGTTGATCTTCACGAGGTGCTCTGGATGGTTGTTCCTGAAGAACGCACGCTCCTCCGGCAGCACCTCGGGCTGGCAGAGGCAGCACATGCCGCACTCGCTCGGACAATCAACCTTCTTTCCGATGACCTCTGAATAATCGACCTCGTAATCAGCCACAGATATCGACTCCCTTCCGCTCTCCGCAGAACTCTCCGTCCTGAACCTGTACCTCGCCCCTTATTATTACTGTATCGGGGAAGACCGCCTCCATCCCTCCGTATGGGCTGTGGCCGCACTTGCTGTGCAGGGAGGGGACCTCGATCCTCCTGGACTCCCTCATGTCGAAGATGGCGAAATCCGCATCGTATCCGACCGCGATCCTGCCCTTCCTGAGTCCGAAGGCCTCGCCGGGGTTACGGGCACCCATGTCCACGGCAAGCTTCAACGGGATGATGTCCTTCCTGACCATGTTCATGATGATCGGCATGGTGGTCTCCACTCCGGGGATCCCTCCGGGTGCGGCGTCGAACTCCTGGGCCTTGTCCTCCACGGTATGGGGGGCGTGGTCGGTTCCGATCATCCCGATGTCCCCGGCTGTGAACCTCCTGAAGAGGGCATCCCTTGCGGTGACGTCCCTTATCGGGGGGTTGACCTTGTACTCCGCGCCGGGGCAGCGGTCAACGTCGAACATCATGTGATGCAGGGTGACCTCCGTGGTGAACCCGGCGGCCCTGGCCATGTCGAGACCCTCTGATGTCGTCAGATGGCAGATGTTCATCCTCTGCCCCTTGAAATGGGATGCCAACCTGGAGATCGCATTCCACTCCGCCTTGGCGGGACGGTTCCTCAGGTGGTCCCTGGTGCAGTTCTCCGTCTCCTTGGAGATAAGCGAATCATCCTCGGCGTGGACACTGACCCTCTTCCCCGTTGACAACGCGTTTGTCACCGCGGGGACCAGTTCCTCATCATCGTTGAGGAGGATGTTCCCAGTGGTGGAACCCATGAAAAGCTTGAATCCGGGGACGAGCGGCGCCAGCATCTTGGCGTTGATGTTCGGGGTCACTGCGGCGAACAGACCGTAATCGACGAAGGAACGTCCGCGCACGGCCGCCTTCTTGTCCATCAATGTGGCCACATCGGTGACCGGCGGTTTCGTGTTGGGCATGTCCAGGACGCATGTCACACCCGCATGTACGGCGGACAGTGTCCCTGTGGAGAAATCCTCCTTGGCCGTCATCCCAGGGTCCCTGAGATGCACATGGGGATCGGTGAATCCTGGCAGGATGATCCTGCTGGACCCCACATCCACACGCTCGTCGCCTCCGATCACGAGCCTTCCTACCGTCACGATCTTCCCGTCGTTTATCCCGATCTCGGTGTACCTCAGCTCTCCGTCCACGAACGCCCTTCCGGTGATTACCCTCTCGATGTCCATTCAGATGTCCCTCCTGACTATCTCTCCGCGAGGGGATGTCTCGGAGAACACCTCTCCTCCGAAGGACCATATCCTCGCACCGTCCCAGGTCCACGCATCCGGCGGAAGTCCCGCCTTCATCGACAGGTGGCGCAGGAACGTCTCGGCATCCCAGCCCCACTCGACCGGCACCTGGGGCAGCAGCAGTCCCCTGCGGCCCTTGAATTCGATGATGAGTCCGTCCTCCCCTATATGAACCATGCCGGGAAGCGAACGCGGATCGTCATGATCGATCTCCTCCGGAACCGTCAGGATGGTCACCTCGACGGTGACATGGTCCAGTTCCCTGACTGAAAGATCCGGGAAGCGCGGGTCGTGACAGGCCGAACGGGCGGATGAATCAACGGCGTCGCCCAACGACATCACCGGATACGGATATCCGATGCAGCCCCTCAGATCTCCCGAGGGAAACTCGTTCACGGTGACGAAGACCCCGCGCGGATCCCCGAAACCGTGTTCGGGAGGTACGGGAGCTGCGGTGCCCCGGACCTCCGATTCGATGCAGAGGCGTGCGAAGGCCACCGCGGACTCCCCGACTCCCATGACATCACTCCGTCTTGGTGTAATCCGTGACCACGATCTCGGTGACGCCTGTCTTCGGCTCTGAGGTCTCCGTCCTGACAGGCTGCGGATCCACCTCGATGTTGACCCTCTGCTTGGAGGACTTTTTCCTGGCACACTCATCGTTGTTCTTGCAGGCGCTCTGCTTCCAGTTCTTCTCCATTCCGCCTGCCGTATCCTTGACGAAATCCGGCATCGGTGCCTTCTGCATCATCGCGGACATGCCGGCCATGAACTCCATGCCCATGCTCATGAAGTGCTTCTGCACATCGGGATCAGTGAACATGTTGTAGGTCGTCTTGACGAACTCCTCGGTCTTGTCCTTGGCCTTCTCGGCGGTGTCGACCATTGAATCGACAGCTTCATGGGTGATCTCCCTACCCGCCGAAAGCGTCTCGACGGCAGCCTTCTTCTGCAGGGACATCATCTTCTCGATGAGATCCCTGTTCTGTTTGATGAAACTCTGGAACTCCTCTTCGCTGTAATCCGTCATTTTCAATCCCTCCTGAAACGTATAATGAGTTTATCGTCCTTGAATCCTGCTCCGATGATCTCCGATTCGACAAGTGAGTCCGGAAGGTGTATCGTGCGTTTCTGACTGCCCGTCTGCACCATGATGCTGTTGGCGTCGAGACGAAACAGGTCGACATCGCTGCCGTCGACGAAGGGCATCTTCAGTCTGATCTGGTCCTCTCCGTTCTCCGTGACCATGCTCATGGGACTCTCCCCCGCGTATACCATGCATGGATCCTCGTCGCCGTAGATCTCGATGGCCATGTTCCTGAGCATCTCCACACCCCTGAGCTCGGTGGGCATGTATGTGCATGTCTTGATCTCCATGGGGTCGAAGGCGTTGTGGATCATCTCCATGTACTCCGCCTGCTCATCCATCTTCCCTTTGAAGTATCCGGCCTCGCCGACCTCCGCGGGAAGCACCCTGTTGACGATCAAAGCCTCAACGTTCTTGTTGAAGAGACTCAGATAGGTGTATGCGCGCATGGTCTCCCTGATCACCATGCGCTCCGGATTCAGGACCAATCTGACGGTGGTCCTCCTGGGATCCTCCATGAGGACCCTCACCTCCTCCATGTTGTTCTTCAGGATCTCCAGGCTGTCGAGGACCTCCTTGGAGGGAAGCGGAACATCCATCATCTTCCCCACGGTGGCCCTGGCGAGGCCTATGAACCTCTTGACGACACCGAACACCTTGTCGATGTACCAGTTCGTGATGTCCGGGAAGCTCAGGAGCCTGAGGGTCTCGCCGGTGGGGGCGGTATCCATGACTATGACGTCGTACTTGCCCTCCTTTTCGAACCTGTTCACGTAGAACAGGGCGGCGATCATCTCCATACCCGGGAATATGGCCATCTCATCGGCGGAGATCTCGCCCATCCCCTGGGAGAGCATCAGTGCGGAGATGTACTCCTGGACCTCGGTCCAGTTGTACTTCATCTCGTGGATGACGTCCACCTCCAGTACGTCCAGATTCTCCCTCACGTTGACGATGTCGTTCCCCAGTTCCATGTCCAGGGAATCGCCGATGGAATGTGCCGAATCCGTGCTCATCAGGATGGTGCGGTATCCAAGTTCGGAAAGTCTGTATGCGGTGGCCGCGGACGTCGATGTCTTCCCGACACCGCCCTTCCCCGTGTAGATGATGAGCCTCATGGATTCCGCCACTTTGCAGAACGTTATAAAACTGACGAGAAGAGGAACGGGTCGATGGAAAAACCCGCCAAACAACGATATGGAGAAGATATGGTGCCGGGAATGGGGTTCGAACCCATGACCTTCGGATTTCCCTGGAAGAGGTCTAATTGACCAGAACCCTATGAGTCCGACGCTCCACCAGGCTGAGCCACCCCGGCCTTGAACGGTGGATTGGGTTTCGGTATATATTGATTTCTATGTCTCCGGTGACCGTTAAACGGGATATCCAGGAAAAGACGGTGAAAACTGGGAAAGGAAGGGGTTTAGGATGACCCTGCCGGAGCAGGGTCGTTTGACAATCACTCGGTAGTCTCCTCGGCGGGGGCCTCTGCGACCTCTGCCTCAGCCTCGACGGTCTCCTCGGCTGCGGGCTCCTCTGCGGGTGCTGCCTCCTCTGCCTGGACCATCTCGGACTCAGGGATGATGGACTCGGGCTCGCCCTCTCCCATTGCGAGGACCTCGGACTTGCGGATCTCGATCCTCTTGATGGGGATGACGACACGGCATGCCCTGGCCAGGTTCTTGGCGAGGTCTCCGGAGACGATGTCCTTGACGATCTCGGAGAGGGTCTTCTCCTGTCCGATCTGGACGAGGGTCTCTCCGATGATCCTCCTCATTCCATCCTCCTGGGAGGACTGGATACGCCTCTCGGCGATGGACATGGTCTTGATCCTGTAGGTGAATCCGTCCTTGGTGACGATGTCGACGACGTGGTCGGTCTTGGTCTTTCTCCTGCGGGTCAGCCTCCTGACGTAGTCGGAGGTGAGGTCGTGGCCGATGAAAGCGGTCTTGGCATCGGTTCCGTCGACGGAGACAACCTTGAACTTGAGCTTGATGTGCATCTTGGAGAAGTCTCCGGTGAGGTCCTGGACTGTGACCTCGGCGGTCCTTCCGAGGACGTACTCGGGGTCCGCGGAGGGGGTCTCTCCGATCTCTGCCTCGTTGAACATACGGGGTGCGTGGATCTTGTACCACTCTTTTGCCTTCCACTTGTCCTTGACCTTACGGCCTGCTGATACCTTTGTCTTCTTTGCGGGTGCCATAATCATGACTCCTTTAACTGAACCTTCCCATCGGATGATTGTATTAAAAGGTTACCAAAAC
>JBJEIK010000159.1:0-1940 GCA_051876975.1 Candidatus Methanomethylophilaceae archaeon | reverse complement strand
CTGACCGCTTTGGGAGCGAGTCTGATGAATAAAGTGACATTCCGGGACGTGAGCGGGCCGATACCCCTATCAGTGAAGTAATTCGGCTTAGAATCCGGTGGTTTGCTAGGGGACCTTATGGACTACGTTTATAAATTTGGAGATTTTTGGGCTTGTGGGCCAACGTTTTGAAAGAAATAAATCGGCGATAAAGAAGGAAGAGTAGTGGTCCCAATGAGATTTGAACTCATGACCTTCCGGTTATCAGCCGGACGCTCAAACCGTGCTAAGCTATGGGACCAGCAAGTCTAGCATAGATACATGGGATATAAACTTTTCGGTTATTGTCCGGAGGGTCCGTCCGCCCCTTTATCTATCACCCGTATTATCTTCCGATATGGACCCCAGATTCAAGGAGACACGTCCCGTTATGCCGTTCCAGCTGACATGCGTCCTGGCCGGCGTTCTCGTGGCCACCGTCGTCTTCATGGTATTCAGCAGATACGTCCTCGATACGGCGATGCCCGGCTGGGCCATCCCCGTGGTCGCGGTGGTGTTCGCAGTCATCATCGTTCTGTGCCTCATCGGAAGGTTCTCCGTCACGGTGACCGACGATGCCGTGGACGTTCAGTATTTCCTAAAGAAGATCCACATTCCAATGGAGGAGATCATCGACCGTAGGGCCGGGGAGATCGCGGCCATCAAGAGCTACGACAGATGGAACCTCAAGGGTGTGAAGCACAAGGTATGCGTCGCCATCGGAGAGGATGATGGCGTGGCCCTGAAGTTGACCGGAAAGAGGGTCCTTGTTCTTTCATCGAAGGATCCGCAGACCCTGCAGGACCTGCTTCCACGCGATGACAAGGAGTGATCACACATGCAGGTTGTATTCCATTGGGTTAGGGTTCAGACCTTCTGCTACGCCACCGAAAATAGAGAGCTGTTGGAGGAGACCATGACGGAGCTCCTCGGTACGGACGAGTTCGAGGAGGAGATCTCCGAGGGGGAGCACGGTAATGTGATGACCATCCTGGAGGCCCGTCTCACCAAGCAGAGGGAGTTCAACGCCCTCTTCAGGAAGTTCGGTCCGGAGATATGTGGATGGATCGTCGAGGACATCGAGAACCGCATAGACGACGACTGCGTCTTCTACATACGTCTGGACAAGCAGAATGCCGTGCAGGGCATATACGAGGTCGCACACCACGGCGATGTCATAGCGATAACGGGCAAGGTGCAGGCGCACCCTGCGAAGAAAGAGGTCGCGGTCAGGACCCTGAGGGAGTTCCTGACCGGACTCGAAAACGATCAGTCCGATTCCTCGGATTCTTCCTGAGCAGGTTCCTTCTTCAGGAACTCGCACTCCATAACCCTGCGCCCCTTCACCGACTTCACGGTGATGGTGGCGTTGGGCATATCTATGACATCCCCTCTGACAGGGCCTCTTCCGAGCTTGTAGACGATGTATCCTGTCACCGAGTAGTCCTCGTATTCCTCGGGGTCGAACTTCAGTTCCAGCGACTCCATGACATCGTAGATGTTTGCCACACCCTTGGCGTTGATCCTGTCATCGGATATCTTCACGATATCCTGCTGGACCTCGTCGCTCTCGTCCCATATGTCGCCGACCAGTTCCTCGAGGAGGTCCTCCATGGTGACTATACCCATGGTCCCTCCGTAGGAGTCCAGCACCACTGCCATATGGATCTTCGACTTCTGGAAGTCCTTCAGTATGGTGGCGATGCTCATGGTCTCCGGGACGTACTTCACCGGCTTCACGATGTCCTTTATGCTGAACTTGACGCCCAGGAAGTTGTTGGTGTAGAACTCCTTGGCGTAGGCCACTCCGATGATGTTGTCTATGCTCTTGTCGTAGACGGGGATCCTGGAGTATCCGGAGGATGCTATCAGGTTGCCCAGTTCATCGGGGGTCGCGGAGACGTCTATGGCGATGATGTCCA
>JBJEIK010000158.1:0-1963 GCA_051876975.1 Candidatus Methanomethylophilaceae archaeon | reverse complement strand
GGGCAGGGCCCCTCTTCTACAATCCTTTCACTCCAGTGGGGGGACGTCTCCCCTCGCACTCATCATCGAGATGAACAGATATCCCATCACTGCGTCGTCGTTCTCAAGGAGATGGGAATCTTCAGACATCAGTCTCCTGTGACGCCTCATGATCCTGTCGGTGGAATCCCTGACGTCGATGAGTTCACGGACCTCGCGCAGGTCGTGGCCGGTGTTGGACAGGACATCCGTGACCCCTGCACTCCTCTTGAAGAAGTCCCTGTCGCGCTGATCCACCTTCATCTCACCCATCTTGCCGATGATCCTCTCGGCCTCGATGGGATCGGTGAAGCGGAAGATCCACTTCTTGTCGTAGCGGCCTTTGTACGTCTTGTAGTCGATGCCGTTGTGTCTCAGGTCCTGCATCTTCAGGTTGCAGAGTGTGAAGCAGGATATCGGGAATGGTTTCTCAACCAGGAGGTAGTCGAGTCCGAGGGACTCCAGGAGGTCGGTGGTCTCGTGATAATAGGGCATCCTGTCGGTGACCACGGTGCAGTCCATTCCCTTGAGGGCCTTGAACGGCTCCCATTCGCGGATCCTCCTGCATCCGACGGGGACCATCCCGACGGGGGTACCATCCCTGTCCGCGAGCATTATGGCGTTGGCCCAGGGGCGCCAGTCCCATTCCGTGCCCGAATGGTATCCGGGGATGTCTCCGTAGGGTCCGGTGTACTCCATCGCCAGGGGCTGCTCGTCCTTTCCCAGAAGCTTCTGCATTTTGAGCATGCCCTTCCTGTTGCGTCCGGCCTCCTCCAGCACCTTGTGGATGTCCTTTACCCCGGATGCCTCCAGACCTTCGTCGGAACCGGCCCTGAAGGATATCAGGCGCATGATGTTCTTCGAGTTGTTCGGGAAGCATTCCTCTACGGCGTTCTGGAGGTCCATGCATGCCCGACGGTTCGGGAACGATATCATCCCTTCGGTCCGGGTCGATGGATTACTTTCATTACAGGTATTATCATCATTACAAGTATTACATCTAGCAGTTATTATACTATTGACGTAATGTGAATACGCGCGCATGAGCGCAGGTGAAAGAAATGGAAGGAAAAGAGCGGATGATGATTTTCATCGATTTGAACAACGTCGAGGAGAGTATAGAGGATTACAGGAAACATGGAATGTACCTTGATTATTCCCATATGGTGGAGGTCATCTCAGAAGGGTATGAATTGGCGGATGTCAAGGTGTATGACTCGAAACCTGTTCCCGGAAACTCTGAACTTGTAGCTCTCCATATCATGTTGAACAACGCGGGCATGGATGTGATACTCAAGGATCCAGCCCCTACAGAGAACAACATGGACAGGACCTGTACACAGAAGGAGGTGGACACATCCCTTGTGGCCGATGTGGTGTCTTGCGCATACGAGAATATGTTCGATGTTGCCGTGATCGTGTCCGGTGACAGAGATATGCGCCCTGCGGCGGATGTTGCGAGGAGAATCGGCAAGAAGGTCATACACGCATCATTCTACGACGTCATGTGCAGTGAGTTCAAAAGCGCCGAGGACAGGATGATTCTGGATGATCTCTTTGTCCTGGAGGCCGTGGATTCGCCGATCCTCTGTGATTGCAGGAGTGTTGCTTCTTTCGATGTGATACAGGAGGCTGTTGCCGATGTCTCGTAAGACGGTGGAGATGACCAGAGGGAATCCCGGGATACCTAAGAAGAAGCGTGGGATGAAGGACAAGGAGAATGTCAAGAAGCCAACACCGAGGGATGCGGCACCAGATCTCGTGGAGATGACCTTCGAGTCGGATATCAATGGTCTGTTTGCGATGATGGGTTACAAGAGGATGCCCCTCTCGCCATACTCACACAATTCTGTGTCCGAGGGTGAGACCTGGAGGTGCATGATAGATCATCATTCATTCACCGGGGACACCCTGATGCCGGTGGAACTCATATCCTCTGCACCTG
>JBJEIK010000157.1:0-1963 GCA_051876975.1 Candidatus Methanomethylophilaceae archaeon | reverse complement strand
GATCCACCGAAGGTACCACCTTCTCCAGCGCCCTTTCGAAATGGCGCATCTCCACGTGCTCCGCAGAGCGGTCCTCCCTGTAGGCGTTCAGTCCCGCCTCCCTGCATAACGCTTCCAGGTCGGCTCCGACGTATCCGTCCGTCCTCGTTGCGATGGATCCCAGGTCGACATCCTTCAGCGGCATCCTCTTGGTGTGAACCTTCAGGATGCTCAACCTCGCCTCCAGGTCCGGTTTCCCCACCAGGACCATCCTGTCGAACCTCCCGGGTCTGAGGAGGGCCGGGTCGATCATGTCGGGTCTGTTGGTGGCGGCCATCACCGTCACGTTCTTCAGCCCCTCGACACCGTCCATGGATGTGAGCAGCTGTGCGACGACCCTCTCCCATGCACCGCCGTCCCCTCCGCGGATGGGTGCGATGGAGTCGATCTCATCGAAGAATATGATGCACGGGGCCATCTGCTTGGCCCTCTTGAACAGCTGACGGATGGCACGTTCGCTCTCCCCCAGCCATTTGCTGGCCACCTCCGGTCCGTTCACCGATATGAAGTTGGTCCCGGACCCGTTGGCGGTGGCCTTTGCGATCAGGGTCTTCCCGGTTCCCGGAGGACCGTACAGGAGTATCCCCTTCCCAGGCTGGATCCCCAGCCTGTCGTATGCGGGGTTGCCCTCCTCAGGCACGAAGACCTCCTCGATCTGTCTCCTGACATCATCCAGTCCGCCGATGTCGTCCCAGGAGACTTTGGGTATCTCGACAAGCACCTCCCTCATCCCGCTGGGCTCGACATCCGCCAGGGCATCCCTGAAATCGGACATCGTGACCTTCATCGTCTCCAGGATCTGGGACGGAACGGGTTTGTCCAGGTCCATCTCCCTCATCCTGCCGCTGAGGCATTTCATGGCGGCCTCCCTGCAGAGTGCGGCCAGGTCTGCTCCCACGAAGCCGTTCGTCAATCCCGCCAGGACATCGATGTCCACATCCTCGGTGAGGGGCATGTCCCTCAGGTGGACCTCCAGGATGTCATGTCTCGCCTTCCTTCCGGGGACACCGATCTCGATCTCCCTGTCGAACCTCCCGGGCCTCCTGAGCGCCGGGTCTATGGAGTCCTCCCTGTTGGTAGCACCTATCACTATGACGTTCCCGCGGTCCCTCAGACCGTCCATGAGGGTCAGCAGCTGTGCGACCACACGTCTCTCGACCTCGCCGTGAACGGAGTCCCTGTTGGGTGCTATCGAATCGATCTCGTCAAGGAACACTATGCTGGGGGCGTTCTCCGAGGCCTCCTCGAAGATGTCCCTGAGCCTCTCCTCGCTCTGTCCGTAGTACTGTCCGATGATCTCGGGTCCGCGGACGGAGAAGAGTGTGGCACCGGATTCATTCGCCACCGCCTCGGCGATCAGGGTCTTCCCCGTTCCCGGAGGCCCGTAGAGCAGCACTCCCCTGGGGGCCGCTATCCCGAGCCTGTCGAACAGTTCCGGGTGCTTGAGTGGGAGTTCTATCATCTCC
Source organism: Candidatus Methanomethylophilaceae archaeon (assembly GCA_051876975.1). Taxonomy (GTDB): domain Archaea; phylum Thermoplasmatota; class Thermoplasmata; order Methanomassiliicoccales; family Methanomethylophilaceae; genus Methanoprimaticola. The sequence goes on along the minus strand of JBJEIK010000157.1, from coordinate 458 downwards.
CTGATCCTCTTCAGCTCATCATCGAGGCCTCCCACGTCATCGTATGTGATCTGCTGTCCCACCTGCTTCTTGCTGACCTTCTGCTGACTTTGCGGGGTATCCTTGATGCAGATACGGGTGGATCCGCCGACGATGACGGGTCCGGTGGGCATCGTGGACACCACGGTGAATGTGGACCTGCTGCCCATCAACGCGATGTTGGGGACGATGATGTCTGTCTCCGCCATCAGGGGTCTTCCCATCAGTCCGTTCAGGAACACATCCTCTATCCCGTCCTCGAACTGGATCCTCTTGTTCTCGGGGATGTTCGGTGCCAACACCACCTTCTCCGCCAGTACGGGTTGGCATCTGCGGACGGTGACGTTCTCATCCACGCTAACTCCTGCATTGGTCCTGGTGAGTCCGTCGATGCAGATTATCCCCTTCCCCTCGTCCTCCGGGGAGCATTTGAACACCTT
>JBJEIK010000156.1:0-1971 GCA_051876975.1 Candidatus Methanomethylophilaceae archaeon | reverse complement strand
TGGGGAAAACCGGCGGTCTCCCGCCGTAAGTGACCGTCATTCAGACGGCTGGTTCTCGAACTTCCTCTTATGCTCTATCCTTCTCATGAAGTCCGTGATGCACTGTTCCGCAGTCCCCTCCTCATCGTAGGAGACGTAGATTCCGGCATCCTCCAGGATCTTCATGCCATGTGTACCGATACCCCCTGTTATGACAGCATCCACCTTCAGGGAGACGATGGCGTTGGCCACGGCGATACCGGCACCCTCGGGAGCATCGGCGAACTCGTTCACTATCACATGGTAATCCAATGTGTCCGAGTCCACCAGCAGGAAGCAGGGTGCGTGGCCGAAATCATCGGCCACATAGGAGTCCAGGGACTCCCCTTCCGACACCACTATGATCCTCATCAGTTATCGACCGTCTTGACGATCCTGTCGATGATACCCTTGAATGCCTTCGCGGAGGCGGATTCGGGGTACTTCAGGACAACGGGCATACCGCTGTCTCCCGACTCCACGATCCCGGGTTCGATGGGCACACGACCGAGGAACTGGACGTTCATCTCCTTGGCGGTTGCCTCCCCTCCTCCGGACTTGAAGATGTTGGTGACCTCTCCGCAGTGGGGGCAGACGAATCCGCTCATGTTCTCAACGATACCGATGATGGGGATGTGGGTCTCCGCACCGAACACCAGGGATTTCCTGCTGTCCAGAAGGGCGACATCCTGGGGTGTGGTCACGATGACCATTCCGTCGGCCTTGGGGATCAGCTGGACGATGGACAGCGCCTCGTCTCCGGTTCCCGGGGGCATGTCGATGACAAGGTAATCCAGGTCTCCCCAGCAGACATCCTCGATGAACTGCTTGATGGCACCCATCTTGACGGGTCCGCGCCACATGACGGGGGCATCCTTCTCGGGAAGGAGGAACGCCATGGACATGATCCTGAGGGATGGGGGAACCATGACGGGCACGAGCTGCCTCTCCTCGTTCACGGTGAGCTGCTCATCCTCGACGCCGAACATCTTGGGGATGTTGGGTCCGGTGATATCGATGTCCATGATCCCCGTCTGATATCCTTTCATGGAGAGTGCCGCGGCAAGGTTGGAGGACACGGTGCTCTTACCGACCCCTCCCTTTCCGCTCATGACGATGATGACATGCTTGATGTTCCTGAGAGTGTCCTGGAGTTTGGTCTCCTCCTGGATCGATTCCTCTGTGAGCAAGGGTTTTCCCATTTCGATTCCTCTTGTCGGCGTAATGTTGGATGTCCACTTGAATCCTCGCATCCCACCGATGGGCGATACCGATGCATCATCGGAGATGTCATTCCGACGGTTCCAATGCCATCATGACATGGGGTATCCCGTCCTCCAGGAACTCCTCCGAACACTGTCTGAATCCGGAGGTCTCGTAGAACCTCCTGGCATAGGTCTGGGCCTCGACAAGGATCCTTCCGGCATGGAACTCGTTCCTGGCGATATCTATCCCAAGGGACATGATCTCGGTACCCAGTCCCTGCCTGCGCCTCATGGAGATCACCCTTCCGATGGATGCGTCATCGTACCTCGATCCCGGAGGGAGGACCCTGAGATATGCCGCGAGTCCATCCTCACCCTTCATGTACACATGTATGGCCTTGTCGTCCATGTCGTCGATGTCCTGGAAGGGGCAGTTCTGCTCCACTATGAAAACGGCGATCCTCAGGGCGTAGATGTCCCTCAGTTCGTAGGGTGTCAGTTCATCGAAGCGTTTGACGACGGTCTCCATCATGTTCATCGGGAAGCGGAGGGGGATGATATGTGTTGCTCGGTTCATCACCCTTCCCGTATGAGGTATTCTGACAAAGATCCGTCATCACGCGGTATCAGAAGGCCCGTGACAGAATCTTAACCAACTATTTTATCGCTGATTGGCTATATCACAGACATGAGGAACATCCCGATAGGTGTCGACGATTTCAAGGAGCTCAGAGATGGAGGAGGTTAC
>JBJEIK010000155.1:0-1987 GCA_051876975.1 Candidatus Methanomethylophilaceae archaeon | reverse complement strand
TTCAGATATGCATCCAGCATGGAGAGGTTGAGGGACTTCCCGAAACGTCTCGGACGGGTGTAAAGGAACACCTTCGTCAGATTGGAATTGAGAATATCCGAGATGAAGGATGTCTTGTCGACGTAATAGCCTCCTTCGTCCCTGAGTTCCTTGAAGTCATCGATACCGATTGGGATGCTCCTCATACTTCACGGATAGACGAACCGTGATAAAATAGTTGGTCGGAGTCAGTTTATGATGGCTGAAACTCCTATCTTGCGATTTCTCAGGTATGTTCAGGAATGTGTGATGTCGGTTCATCACTTTCATCGACTTGGTATTCACATGATTTGAGTCCGTTCCCAACATAGTTCATGATGCTTCCACGGTTGTACACTTCGATGTCTCTGAACGTGTTTCTGCAGTTCCATTCATGGGATCTTTCGTTTTTGGGATGCCCGCGGTCAGAGCAGATATTCCGACCTCATTGGGGTTAGAACCGGTTTCAATTAGGTCAGAGCGTTGAACGTGCCCTGACCTCCCATACGGGGGAGATAACCATTGCAGGTTCCATGGATCGGTGTACGACCGTCGTCCCTATGACATGTTCATCTACCACCCGTCGGATTCGGACCTTATGCGCTATCAGCTGATGCACAGGGACATCCACGTGTGTGACATGACGGTGAGGGGGAGCGGGGTGATACCCGATCCTGAGAGCATCGTCGATCCGCGCCATCTCCCGTACGGCACCTTCTTCTGCGGGGAGCTGGACACGGATGCCTTCGCCAGGTGGTGGCGGTCCCGTCTGATACCCCCGGAGAGGAGGGGTCAGGGGATCCTCAGGGAACGCATGATGACCGACAGGGCGGAGCCCCTGGCGGTCAGGGGTATGGCCCTCGGCTTCAGCGACAGCTACTGGATCCGTCCCGAGGGGGACAGGAGCAGGTGGCTGCAAGTGGAGGTCTACCACAACAGGTTCTCCGACGACATCGGCGACATGCTGATGGGGATGAACGTCAGGAACGTTCCGGATGTCCGTTCCCCGGACCTGGTCACCGGGGGCATGATGATGAAGCGTTGGACATCCAACGGCAGGAGGCGTCTGATCAAGGCCGCACCCGGGGATGACGCGCAGATGGTCCTGAACGAGGTGGTCGCATCCGTCATCGCAAAGGCCATCGGGGTCCCCCATGCGGATTACGGGTATCTTGAGTACTAAGGTATGCCATGCTGCATCTGCAACTGCTTCATCACCGGTCCGCAGGAGTTCGTCTCCGCGGACATGTTCAGGGTCACGAGGGGGCAGTCCTGGTACGACGACTACGTCTCCACATGCAGGGTAATGGGCCTGGACGTGGTTCCGTTCCTGGACAGGATGATCGTCCTCGACCACATCATCGCCCACAGGCGTTCCCCGAAGGACTACGGCATAATCAGGAATCCGAATGACCTGAGGTGGCTGAAGCCCGCACCCGTCTTCGACAACGCCGACTCCCTCGGTTTCGGACTTCCGGACACCATGTTCCGTTACAGGTCCGGAAGGGTCGGAGGGGCGTTCCTCGACGATCCGATGCAACAGCTGTCCCTCGTCGGGTCATTCGATTGGCTCGATACGGATGGACTGGATTCCGTTGTATCGGAGGTTGAGGGGATGATCCGTGACTTCGCATGGATCGACGGCACCCGTGCGGACAGGATGGTCGCATTGTTGGAGGACAGGGTCGACAGCCTCCGCGGATACGTGTCGGAGACCTCCGGACCTTAACGGACATTTCGAAGAAAACTTGGAAAACCCTCGGAAAGGGGCACTTCCGACGCGGGATTCCATTGGATGAATTTGGCGGGATCACCCGTATCCGACCACCCATCCACCGAATCCAGCGTTCCGGGGGAGCATTGGACGGGTGTGTTGGATGATACATCGAAACATCTCAATTTCTGTCCATATGGATGATTGTCACCGTTAGCATCCAGTTTAGGTTAACTTAAACTACCCTTGGAAGAT
>JBJEIK010000154.1:0-1989 GCA_051876975.1 Candidatus Methanomethylophilaceae archaeon | reverse complement strand
GTCGAAGTCGGATGCCATCGCCTTCATCCCCATCTCGGCGGCCTCGATGACGATTCCTCCGGTACCGCAGAACGGGTCCAGGACGGTTCCCCCCTTCTTCACTCCGGTGAGGTTGATGAGTGCCCTGGCGAACTTGGGGTGCAGGGAGATGGGTGAGAAGAACGGCCTCTCGCCGACCTTCCTCTTCTCCAGAAGATCTGTGTCGGTGACCCTCTGTTCGATGTACATGTGGACCTTGTCGCACATCTGCATCCTCACGACCACATCGGGCCCCTTCAGGTTGACGCTGTTCTTCTTCGACAGCAGGGCTCCGGCGTTGCGGATCAGCTTCTGGGAGTCCACATCCTTCATCATCCCCTCGAATCTCTTGGCACGGATGGCGAAGGTTCCCTCCGGAAGCTCCACATCGGAGAGTCCGGAAATGTCGTCGGGTGTGTACTCTCCGAGATACCTGCCGATGCTGTGGGTGAGGGATATGCGGTCCGCGATGGGGTTCAGGAACCTGTCGTCGAATGATGCGACCATGTAGCCGGGTCCCTTTGCGAGGATCTCGTGGGAGTCGGTCTCGGCTTCGACACACTTGATGGCCTCGGCGAGGGCCATGTCTTTCGTCTCACCGGACAGTTCGAAGAAGAAGCTGGATTTCACGACCGGGCAGAGTGAGACTGCGCTTATTATTGCTTCGGCTAAGGGACGGGGAGGGGAGAAGACCCCTTCCCCGTGGATGATGTGTTTCGGGATCAGTCCTTGATACCGTCTTCGGTGACCATGAAGACGGCCTCTCCCTCGGGCAGGTTGGGCGAGTCGATCAGCCTTGCGATCCTCTTGCCTGCCTTTCCCTTCCTGAGGTAGATACGGAATGTGGCGGTGTGTCCCACGATATGTCCTCCGATGGGCCTGGTGGGGTCTCCGAAGAACGCGTCGGGTTTTGCTGCGACCTGGTTCGTGACCGCGATGACGGCGTTGTTCACGGTTGCGAAGCTCAGTAGGTCGTGCATATGGCGGTTGAGGATCTGCTGCCTTTCGGCGAGTGCTCCCCTTCCCACGTACTCGGCCCTGAAATGGGATGTGAGTGAGTCCACGATCAGGAGTCTGACCTTTGTGGTCTGTGCGAGCTCCATCGCTTTGTCGACCAGCAGGACCTGGTGCTGGGAGTTGAAGGCCCTGGCGACATGTATCCTCCTGAGGGTCTCGTCAGGGTCCACTCCGAGGTAGTTGGCCATCTGGATGATCCTCTCGGGTCTGAATGTGTTCTCGGTGTCGATGATGATGACGTCCGAGTCGAGTCCTCCCCTCTCCTCGGGGAGAGTGGCGTTCACTGCGAGCTGGAAGCAGACCTGTGTCTTGCAGCTTCCGAACTCTCCGAACAGCTCCACGATGGATTGACTCTCAAGTCCTCCGGCCAGGAGTTCGTCGAATGCCTGGGATCCCGTGGTCAGCTTTGTGACGGCCTTCCTCCTCTCCAGGATGTCCTCTCCGGTCTCGAATCCTCCGATGTCGGCGCAGAGCTTGGCACCTTCGATGATGTCCATTGCCTTCTTCTCACCGATCTCGCATGTCTCCGCGAGCTCCTTCGGGGAAGCCACTGCAATGGCCATGAGCTCGTTGTATCCGGCCTCGCGGAGTTTCTCGGCTATGGCGGGTCCTACGCCAGGTATGTCTTCAAGGGTTTTTGCGGCCATTGTTGTTCCTCTCTGCTTTAATCGGACATGGGGTATTTAACCGAATTCGGGGGGTGACTGAAAGTGGTGAAAGTGACCCTCGGGAGTTCTCTTTCTCCCGGTCCGTTGATTCGGAGTATGGGTTCATCACTTAATAACTCTTGTTTGTAATTGTTGTAATTATAGTAATTATATGATATACCATTCGTCATTTCCTCAGTAATGAAGTGTTGGGATGTCGGAGGCGATAGATTCCAATCCCCCTGATATCATTTTTAGAAATGATTGTAGTTGGAATTATCTTGATCATTATGCAATTTTTTCAATC
>JBJEIK010000153.1:0-2003 GCA_051876975.1 Candidatus Methanomethylophilaceae archaeon | reverse complement strand
CCCCCTGTCCGAGAACGGGAGGGCGATCCTGGACCCCATACTCAGGGACCTTGGAATCTGAGGAAGGATGATGATCGACGTCGTGATCGGAGGCGCAACCGGGAGACTGGGGAGCCTCGTCTGCAATGCCATCTCCCGTTCGGACGACATCAGGCTCAGAGGGGCCGTGGTGTCCGCCGACGGAGGGAACGTGGGCAGGGAGATCCTGCCCGGCGTCTTCGCCTCGGGACCAGAATCCCTGAACGGACTGCTTGCGGACTGCGACGTCTACGTGGACCTCACATCCCCCGCCGCCGCCTCGAAGGTGGTGGCAGAGGTCCCGAGGACCGGGGCCAACATCATCGTCGGTACCACATCCGTGGACCCGGCGGCCCTGGAGAACATGAGGAGGGAGGTCGAGAGACACGGCACGTCCGGCCTCATCTCGGCCAACTTCTCGAGGGGGGTCAACGTCTTCTGGAGGACCTGCGAGGTCCTTGCATCACAGCTCGACGGCTACGACATCGAGGTCGTCGAGGCGCATCACGCTTCAAAGGGTGACGCCCCCTCGGGGACATCGTCCGAGACCGTGAGGAGGCTCGTCGAACAGACGGGCATAGAGAGGATCCGGTACGGAAGGGAGGGGGTCACCGGACCCCGCGGCAGGGAGATCTGCGTGCATTCCATCCGCGCCGGAAACATCGTGGGCGACCACACGGTCATGTTCGCCAAGGGCGACGACATTGTGGAGTTCACACACAGATCGGTTTCCCGCGAGACCTTCGCCGACGGCTGCATCGAATCCATAAGATGGATGGCCGGGAGAAGGGACGGCAGGACCCACAACATGTTCGAGGTGTTTGGATTATGATCACCGTAATGAAATTCGGCGGTACCAGCGTGGGTTCCGCAGAGGCACTGAACAGAGTAGCGAACATCATCGCCGACACGGAGGGCGAGAAGGTCGTGGTGGTATCCGCCATGTCCGGGATCACCAACTTCCTCGTGTCCGTAGTCGACAACCCCCTCACCGACCCCGACGCGGTGGTCGACCAGTTCAGGAACAAGCACCTGATCGAGGCCAGCCAGCTCTTCGAAGGGGAGATCATGAACGAGTTCAGGGCCGAGTTCGACACGAGGCTCGAGGCGTTCAGGACGGCCATCATGGGCGACAGGAACAACCCTCTGTACAGGGACAACGTCGTCTCCCAGGGAGAGAGGTTCTCATCCCTCATGCTCTCCTACGTCCTCAAGAGGATGGACATCAAGTCCGTGGCCCTCAGCTCCGAGCAGGCCGGGATCGTCGCCGTCGGAAACCCCATGGCCGGATCCGCAGACCTCCTGAAGACCGCATCCGGAATGACCATGAAGGTCAAACCCCTGCTGGCCATGGGCGTCGTCCCCATCATCACCGGATTCTACGGTGCCAACGAGAACGGTGTCCCCCTGACCTTCGGAAGGGGAGGATCGGACTACTCCGCCGCCGTGGTCGCCAACGCCATCGACGCGGACATGCTGGAGATCTGGACCGATGTCGACGGATTCATGTCCGCCGACCCCAGGATCATCCCCAACGCCATCAAGATCGACGAGATGAACTTCGGCGAGGCAGCCGAGCTCGCGTACTTCGGCGCCAAGGTCCTCCACCCCAGGACCATCGAGCCCGTCAGGCTCAAGCATATCCCCCTGAAGGTCAAGAACTCCTTCAAGCCCCAGGAGCCCGGAACCCTGATCCATCACCTCCGCAAGTCCAAGAACGAGCTGCTCAGGAGCGTCGCCGCCAAGACCGACCTCTCCATCATCACCATCAGCTCCGCGGAGATCGCATACAGGCCTGCCATGGTGGCCAGGATCATCGAGAAGATCGCGGACATCGACGTGATCATCTACTCCATATCCACATCCCTTTCCACAGTCGCCTTCCTCGTTCACAACAACGACGTCACCCAGACCCTCAGGCAGCTCAACGGCCTGAACGGAGGGGACATCGAGAGGATCGACGTGAAGAACAACGTCGCACTGAT
>JBJEIK010000152.1:0-11052 GCA_051876975.1 Candidatus Methanomethylophilaceae archaeon | reverse complement strand
ATACACCTGATCTTTTTATATAGAATCCCAACGACTTCCACACCGTCCGAAAAATGCAGGTCTTGCAATGATCGTTGTTGCGATCGGACTCATCATTACCGCAGTGATCTACTTCAAGTACGGATCCAAGGTCCGTTCCGGAGCCATCTCCGCCAAGATCGATATCCTTGCCAGTTTCGTCAACGTCGTCGGAGTCATCTCCGTCATCAACGGTGTTTTCAAGGTCATCGCAGGTCTTGCCGGAGACCGCAGCCTCATCGCTGACGGAGTCGTTGGAATCATCCTCGGTCTGATCGTCTGCTACTGCGGAAAGAAGATCAACGATGGAAAGGAGACCACCCTGGACAAGATCCTCTGGATCATCCTCCTGGTCATCTTCGTCATCTATATTCTCGTAAACATCATGGCACTCATCGCATTCCCCATCGGAACCCTGCTGGGAATCTGCAGAATCATCATCTATGTCTTCATGACCCTGCTCCTCCTCGATGGAGAGGTCAAGAAGGCCATGGGAATGTAAGACCGGAGATCAAGATTCATAAACCCTTTACCAAAACCCATTCCACTATGTTTTCAGAGTCGCCATCTACGGAGACCTCTACGTATTCTACGGATTCATCGTGAAACTATCAGCACCCTTTATATTACCCAGAAGGCAGATTCACATACGTGGACAGAGCAGTAATCGAAACGGCAGACCGTATACGCGACATGACGATCCGCGGTGCGGGAAGGATCGCCAGAGCCGGGGCCACAGCCCTGGGCGACATGGCCAGGAACCATTCAGGAGGTACCCTCGACGATTTCAAAGAGGATCTATCCGCCGCATCCAAGGTCATCCTTGATTCGAGACCAACGGCGGTCTCCCTCTGGAACGGGGTACATGCCACCATCAGGGGTGTCGACGAGGCCAAGACCCTGGATGACGCCGTCCAGACGGTCATCTCCAATTCCGAGGACTTCGTCAGACGTTCCCTCGGTGCGGTGGAGACCATCGCCAGGATCGGTGCCAAGAGGATCTCCGACGGGGACACCGTCATGACCCATTGCAACAGCAGCGCGGCCCTCGGTGTGATAAAGGAGGCCCACAGGCAGGGCAAGGTCATCAGGGTGTTCGCAACCGAGTCCCGTCCCTGGAGACAGGGTATCCTCACTGTCAACGACCTCGCGAAGGCAGGGGTGGACGTCACCATGATCATCGACAGTGCCGTCCGCACGGTCATGAGGAGGACCGACAAGGTCTTCGTCGGGGCCGACACCATCACATCACACGGCGCCCTCATCAACAAGGTGGGGACATCGCAGCTCGCCCTCGCGGCGAACGAGGCCCGTGTGCAGTTCTACGTGTGCAGCGAGACCTACAAGTTCTCGCCCATGACCCTCTTCGGTGACATGGTCACCATCGAGGAGAGGGACATCTCCGAGGTCGTCAGACCGGGGGAGATCCCAGATTCCGTCAAGGTTTTCAATCCCGTCTTCGACAGCACGCCTGCGAAGTACATAGATGCCATAATCACCGAGCTCGGGATGATATCACCCGGCTCCGTCTACGACATCATGGTCAGGCAGTTCGGGGACTCGCTTTTCAAGGAGTGATCAGACATGGAAAACTACTCGTATCTCCACCTGGGGGAGCCCGCGGATCCCGACAGGTACGTCATCTGCAAATACCGCGTATCCACGGACCTTCCCATGGAGAAGGCAGCCGAGGCCATCGCCGCCGAGCAGTCCACCGGGACATGGACGGGCATCTCCACTTTGGACAACTCCATCTTCGAGAGGCTCGGGGCCAGGATCATCGACATAACCGGGGACATGGTCACCGCCGAGTTCCCCGTGGACGACTTCAGCATAGAGGTCGGATCGGTCCCCCAGATCCTCAGCGTCATCGCCGGCAACCTCTTCGGACTCGGTGCACTCAACGGGGTCAGGCTGGAGGACGTCACCTTCCCCAAGGACATCACATCGCAGTTCAAGGGGCCCAAGTTCGGTGCGGAGGGCATAAGGAAGGCCCTCGACCGCCCCGAGAAGCCCCTGGTCGGGACCATAGTGAAACCCAAGATCGGACTCTCCCCGGAGAAGACCGCGGAGTACGTGTACGAGGCGGGTTCCGGAGGTCTCACCAACTCCAAGGATGACGAGACCCTGGTGGACCAGCCCTTCTGTCCCATTCAGGACAGGACCGTGAAGGTCGCCGAGGCATTGGACAGGCTCGAGGAGGAGGGGCACAGGATGCTCCACGCCATCAACGTCAGCACCCGCGGGGACAGGATCGTGGAACTGGCCGAGAAGGTCCAGTCCTGGGGTGCGAGGCAGATCATGGTCGATGTGATCACCTGCGGATTCGGTGCCGTCCAGGCATTGGCCGAGGATCCGTCCATCAAGGTACCCATCCATGTCCACCGCACCATGCACGGTGCGTTCACCAAGGATCCGCACCACGGTGTCGCCATGCTCCCCCTGACCAAGCTCGTCCGCATGTGCGGAGGGGATGCTCTTCACATCGGTACCCTCGGTGTGGGGAAGATGTCCGCAGGCGCCCACGAGGACAGCAACCTGGTCGCATGTCTGGGCGATGACGTTCCGTACAAGACGGTGATGCCCGTGTGTTCCGGAGGGGTGTACCCCGGAATCGTGGGTTCCATCATAGAACGTTCCGGATTCGATGTCCAGATCCAGGCAGGCGGAGGGGTGGCGGGACATCCCGACGGTGTCAGGGGAGGTGCCAAGGCCATGTGTCAGGCCGTGGATGCCGCATTCGAGGGGATACCCGCATCGGAATACGCTAAGGACCACAGGGAGCTCGCTCTCGCCCTGGAGAAGTGGGGATCGAGATGAAGCTGGAGGCAAGGTTCTGCGACGTGGACTCCTCCGAGCCCATGGTCCTGCTCCACGACGATGACTGTGTGGAGATCGGGGTCAAGGAGAACGACCGCGTCAGCATCACGGGAAAGAGGACCATCGTGGCCCTCGTCAGCAGGTCCGACACCCTCGTTGAGAGGGGCGTGGTCCTCATGCACCGCAACCTCATGGACAGATGCGGTGTGGAGGACGGTGGCACTGTGAACGTCCAGTACGCGCCCAAACCGGATTCCGTCAGGTCCATCCGCAGGAAGATGGACGGTGAGAAGCTGGACAGGGAGGAGATCCGTGCCATCGTGGAGGACATCCTGGAGAACAGGCTGTCCAAGATCGAGATCTCTGCTTGGCTCACGGCCCTCTACATCAACGAGATGGACATCGATGAGATCGCCGATTTCACCATCGCCATGGCGGAGACGGGTGATATCATCAAGTTCGACAGGGAGCCTGTGTTCGACTTCCACAGCCTCGGAGGTATCCCCGGGAACAAGATCACGCCCATCGTGGTGTCGATCGTCGCATCCGCCGGACTGATGATCCCCAAGCTGTCGTCCCGTGCCATCAGCAGTGCCTGCGGTACATCCGACTTCGTCGAGGTGTTCTGCAACGTCCTGATGGATGCGGATTCCCTGAAGAGGGTCTCCGAGGAGGTCGGAGGTGTGTTCGCATGGGGAGGAGGCATGAACCTCGCACCCGTCGATGACATGGTCATCAGGATCGAGCATCCCCTGGGCATCAACCCCCGTGCGCAGATGCTCGCCTCGATCATGAGCAAGAAGGTCGCTGTGGGTGCGACCCATCTTCTCGTGGACATCCCCACAGGTGCCGGCACCAAGGTCCCCACGTTGGATGTTGCCCGTGCCTACGCCCGTGACCTCATGGACCTGGGTGAGAAGATCGGCATACACGTGGAGTGTGCCATCACCTACGCGGACCAGCCTGTAGGAAACGCCGTGGGTCCCGCGTTGGAGGCAAGGGAGTGCATCAGCATCCTGGAGGGTGAGAAGCATCCCGCGAGTGTCATCGAGAAGGCATGCGAGTGCGCCGGAATCATATTGGAGATGGGGGGCATCCCCAACGGCCCCGTGAAGGCCAGGGAGATCCTGGACTCCGGTGAGGCACACAAGAAGTTCCTGGAGATCGTCGCTGCACAGGGCGGGAACCCCGACCTGAGGTCCGAGGCCATACAACCCGGAATCTACCACGAGGATGTGGTCTCGACCAAATCCGGATATATCCACAACATCCATAACAAGGATGTGGTGGCCATCACCAAGGCTGCCGGTGCACCCAACGACAAGGGTGCAGGACTGATGATCCATCTGAAGAAGGGTCAGAGGGTGGAGACGGGTGATGTCCTGTTCACCATCTACGCGGACAACGAGGCCAAGCTCAAGCGTGCCAGGGAGACCGCCATGAAGTATCCCCCGATGGACATCGAGGGCATGCTCCTTAAGAGGGTATCATCCACTCCCGTAAGGAGATGACAAGGAAACTGATTTTCACGGTGGACTTGGACCGCGACGTGAACTTCCCACGGGAGGGCATGGTCGCGGCAGGTTCCATCGACCGGGGGGCGGGGACATCCCCCCGCTTCATATCCGCCGACAGGGGACTGGACGTACTCCTCGATGTTTTGGACGACGTGGGCATGAAGGCCACGTTCTTCGTGGAGGGGAGGACCGCGGAGATGTTGGATCTCTCCCGCATATCCGGTCATTGCATCGGATTCCACGGGTACGATCACGAGGACCTCACCGGGGCGTCCACAGGCGTCGTGTTCACGGACGATGAACTCGAGGGGATCCTCCGCAGGGGATTCGACGCCGTCTCGGACAGATTATCCAGGCCGGTCTGCTTCCGTGCCCCGTACATGTCCTGTGACGACAGGGTCCTGAGGACCGTATCGGACCTCGGCATCAGGCACGATTCGTCAGTTTACTCCACCTTGGGTGCTCAACCGTATCCCGTTTCCTTCGGTATCATCGAGCATCCCGTTCCGAAGGGTAGGGATGCGTACGGGAAGACCATCGCGGCATATCTCTGGCCGATGCACGAGGGAAAGCGTCAACCCGAGGATTACATACGCATGGCATCCGAGGTCGAGGACGGCGACCACATAATCGCCACCCACACGTGGCATATGGTCGAGAGAAAGGAAGGCGGACCTCTGGACGACAGGGAGATCTCCCTCAACGCATCCAGGGTCCATGATGTTCTATCGGGGATCCTCGACCTGGGTTTCAGGCCGGGGACCCTCGTTCATTGATCGGTAAGCACCTCCGTCTCCGTGGAGATGGACGGTGTCCTTGTGGACAGGACGAACATCATAAGTCCGACCAGGAAGAACACCAGCAGCGACATGATACCCAGTGACATGTTGCCGGTGATCTGGCTGATCGCCGAGACGCTCACGGTCCCCATGAAGGACGCACCTTTTCCGAAGACGTCCATGACTCCGAAGTACTCCCCGGATTTCTCCGGCGGGATGATCTTGGAGAAGTATGAACGGGACAGGGCCTGTATCCCTCCCTGGAAGATCCCCACCATGAATGCGAGCATCCAGAACTCCGTGGCGGTTGTCATGAACACGGCGAACAGAGTGATGAACATGTATCCGGCTATGCAGACCAAGATGAGCTTCGCGGAGTCGAACCTGTAGGACAGTCTTCCGAATGCTATGCAGCAGGGGAATGCCACCACCTGTGTCAGTAGAAGGGCCATCAGCAGCGACGATGACTCGAGGCCGAGCGCCTCTCCGTACGCGGTGGCCATCTCGATGATCGTGTACACTCCGTCGATGTAGAAGAAGAACGCCAGGAGGAACAGCAGAACCTTCTTGTCGTTCCTCGAACCTTTGATGGTGTTCCAGAGACGTCCGAGTGCATTCCTGTTGTCATCCACATGGTTCTTCTGGACATATTTCCTGATCAGCGGCAGACTGGCCGCGACCCACCAGACCGCTATGACGATCATAGAAACTGTCATCGCCATCGACATGGTGATGCCTATGGAGTCGCATCCGAGGATCAGGACCAGGCACGCGATGAACGGCACGCAGCTACCGATGTATCCCCAGGCATATCCCGAGGACGAGACCGAATCCATCCTGTCGATGGTGGTGACGTCCACGAGCATGGAGTCGTACAGGATGAGGCTCAGGGAGTACATGAGACGGGTGATCACCAGGATCACAAGGAATGCGAGCCAAGAATCCACGAATCCGAGTGCGGCGCATCCCAATGCCCCCATGCACAGGACCAGTGTGAACAGCTTCATCCTCATTCCCTTCCTGTCGGAAATGGATCCGAGGACGGGTCCTATGAACGCGCAGAGCAAAGTGGCGATGGATGCCGCATAGCCCCAGAACGCCAGGTAATCGATCGCTGACAGGGAATCCCCTGCTATGGCGTTGAAGAATATCGGTATGACCGTGGAGAGCATGAGTATGAACGCGGAGTTTCCCACGTCGTACATCACCCATGATTTCTCCATCGGGGTGAGTTTCAATCCGGACATCCCATCACTCCACCGAGAAGGTCCTGTCGAACCTCGATGGTAGCTCATCCCCGTTCTCGAGGTAGCCGAGGTACGACTCCATCAGCATCGCGGTTGGACGGACGGCGTTTCCGTACAGGTCCGTCAGTTTGGCGTTGCTGTCGGCGCATTTCGGTTCGGGCTTCAGGCCTATGAGCATCCCGCCCATGTCCTCCAGGTTCCCGGTCGCCTTGAGCTTCCTCTCGATCAGGGTCCTCTTCAGACGGCTGGGGGTGTTGATGTAACCGTTGTAGGTCACCATGTCCCTGAGGGATTTCTCGACCTCCTCGGCGGTGACACCAGGAAGGAATGGGGATATCACCGTGGAAAGTTCGGGTGAGGGATGTATGTGGGATGTCAGGTCTTTCTTGAACGGATCGAAACCGTCCCTCTCGAGGAGGACCCTGTCGAACTCGGATTCTATCCTCGTGTGGGATACTCCGCTCTCGGCGATCTTCTCCTCTATGTACGGGTGGCATTCGCTGTCCAGCATGAAGTGGCAGATGAAACCGTAAAGGTACGCTCTCCCTGCCGATCTGTCCGCCATCCCTTCGAGGACCTCTTTGGCCGGGCCGAAGAACTCCTTTCCGGGACGGTCGTGCATTGCGAATCCGATGGCGTTGACACGGTTCTTGACCAAGGCGTCATGGTAGAACAGAATGTCCGGTCCGTGAAGACCGATGTTGTATAGGTCCAGGTTCTCTACGATATCCTTGCAGACGTCGCCGCGGGTGGATGCCATCACATCTCTGCCGAACCTGTAGTGTGCATACGTTGAAGGCATTGTCAGGTGCCGTTTTCACGGCCCTCCGAACCATAGAACGTGGCACCTGATATGAGTCTGCCCGAAGTAGAATATGTTCCGTGGAATAGAATCGGTACGTCTACATATCCGATGTATGGGGCGGGATACGGGTGGATCGGAGAGAATGTAAGAGGATCAGGGCTCTGGGCCCCGGATCTTATGATATCAGTTGGTGGCGACCGGAAGGTCGATGGGTTGGCCGCATGTCGGGCACATGGAGAATGGATTCAGGGCGGAAATCTCGCATCCGCAGTAGATGCATCTCATGCATGATGGGAACAGAAGGGAGGATTTAAGTGGGTCGTTGCTACTTTTTCGGGCATCAACGGCGCTGATTTTGGTTGGATGGGTTACGTTTCTTCGTCTTCCAGACGGGATCGATCAACCCAGTCCGATGTCGGTCATCTCCATGTCGGCTCATTGACCCTTCCAAATCACCCGTCTCTGACTTTTCATGGGACCTATCACGATGTACGACGGGTCGTCACTCTCCACTGCCAGAATATAATAAATAGGGATGTGGGCATCGAACAGACAGGTGACAAAATGACGGCCAAGCTCATCCTCGGTAAGGAAGTGTCCGAGGAGATTTACGGAGAGCTCAGACAGAGGATCGATGCTCTCAAAGCCAGGGGCGTGACGCCCGGACTCGCAGTCGTACTCGTCGGGGAGGACCCCGCATCGCAGGTCTACGTCAGGAAGAAGGGGGAGATGTGCGAATCCCTCGGAATGAAGTCCGTGACCATCCGCATGCCCGCGGAGACGACCCAGGAAGAGCTCATGGCCAAGGTAGACGAGCTCAACAAGGATCCCACCATCCACGGGTTCCTCGTCCAGCTGCCCCTGCCCTCCCATCTCGATGAGGAGCAGGTCATCAACGCCATCTCACCTTCCAAGGACGTGGACTGCTTCCATCCCACAAACGTGGGTCGCGTCCTCATAGGCAACCCCGATTTCCTTCCCGCCACACCCGCGGGTGTCCAGCAGATGATCGTCCGTTCCGGCGTGGAGACGTCCGGAAAGCATGTGGTGGTCATCGGACGCAGCAACATCGTGGGGAAGCCCATGGCCGCCATGATGCTCCAGAGGGGTCTCGGTGCCGATTCCACCGTCACGGTGGTCCATTCACGTACCAAGGACCTGCCCAGCATCACCAGGCAGGCCGACATACTCATCGTGGCGATCGGGAAGCCCCGTTTCGTCACACCCGACATGGTCAAGGACGGCGCCGTCGTGATCGATGTCGGAACCAACAGGATCGAGGACCCCACCCACCCCAAGGGCAGCAGGCTCGTCGGGGATGTGGATTTCGACTCGGTCAAGGACAAGGTCTCAGCCATCACCCCCGTTCCGGGAGGCGTGGGCCCGATGACCATCTGCATGCTCATGGCCAATGCCGTCAAGGCGGCCGAGAGGGCATCGGAGAGGTGCTGAAGATGATAAGGGAATGCGAGGAGCATGGATACCACCGCAACGAGGTCTGTCCCTACTGCGGCGAGGAAGGCAAGTTCATTATGTCCGACTACGAGGTCGAGAAGGTCGGTAGGACCCTCGCAGGGATCCTGAGGCATGGGAAGTACGGGCTCGAGATGGATCCGCAGGGATTCGTCTCCATGCGCGATGTCCTCGCCAAGGTCAAGGAGCGCAATCCCCGCATGGGTTGGATCAGGACCAGGCACATCGAGGCCTTGGTCGAGACGGACCCGAAGGGTAGGTACGTCATCTCCGGCGGTAAGATCCGTGCGACATACGGTCATACGATCCCATTGGACATAAAGCTCGACTGCGAGAACATCCCCGAGGAACTCTACTATCCCGCCACACCCGAGGAGACCGAGCTCCTGATGGAGGCAGGGATCTATCCCTCGGACCGTGCAATGGTCCATCTGTCCCTCACATACAGGGATGCCCTCCGTGCAGGTTCCGTCAGGGTGGACGATCCGGTCATCCTGGTCGTAGACACGGGCGTGTGCATGGACATGGGATCCGACATCGGTAAGGCCGCCAAGACGGTCTATCTGTGCAGGCATGTTCCCCCGGAGGCCCTGTCCATAGCAGACCCCGAGGATTTCGAGGACTCCGTCGATGAAGAAGATGGTGATGAGTGATGGTGCAGGTATTGAGGCCCGACGAGGTCGAGAGGAAATACGGAAAGATGTTCTGCCAGGGTTTCTTCACCATGGTCGACGAGGAACACGGTATCGCACAGATCATCGAGAAATGCGTCGCTCAGGGCCCCGGTGAGTGGGACATCGTGAACAGGCGCCGTACAAAAGGTGTGATCACCGACATCCGCATGAAATCCAACATGCTGGTCATGGACACGATAATCGGCGAGAGGGACCTCAGCTTCGGACCCGTCACAACCGATGTGGGCGGACAGGGACTCCAGGCACTCAAGGTCGAGGGGGACGAGGTCCGCACCACCTGGTACGGCATCGCAGGCGCCTCCGTGGGTATCGGAGCCTGCATCCCCCAGTGCAGCGATGTCATCCGCACCGAGTACCCCGATGATTTCAAGATCGGAGGTGCCCACCGTGCCCATGTGGACATCATAACCCCGAAGCTCGTCCGTGTCATCATCGGAATCGACGACACCGACACCAAGGAGAGGGGCGCATCATGGGTCACATCCCTGAAGCTCGGAACCACATGTCCCGTGGGACGCTTCATCGAGCACAAGATCATCCAGTTGAATCCCAAGGTCCCCAACAAGACCACCAACTGCTGTTCCACCGCGGTCTCCTTCGCCGTGAGGGAGGAGGACGTCCCGGCCCTCATCGAGTATGCGGTCGACTTCGTCAGGAAGGAGTCATATTCCGAGGATTCCGTCATCACGGTCTATCAGGGACTGCATGTGCCCGATGCCCTCAGGGACTTCGGATGGAGCTGCAAGAGCGTTCTTTACACGCCTGAGGATGCAATGAGGGTCGCCGAGGAGAACGGCGTCCAGATCATCAGCGTCACAGGGACGAAGGGTGTCATCGGGGCGGTCGCCGCCATCGGTTGCTTCGACCTGGGAGAGCGTTCCGCAGGTATCCCGGAAGACTACGAGTGATCCCATGGAGGTCCCCCGTATCCTCACCGACAAGGCATACTCATCCTATGAGACGCACATCGAGAAGGAGGTACTGGGCGGGGTCATCCCTCGGCACATCGCCATCATAATGGACGGGAACCGTCGCTACGCCGAGGAGGTGCTGGGGGCGGAGCCCATGGAGGGCCACAGACAGGGGAGGATGAAACTGGAGGAGGTCCTCCACTGGTGTCTGGACCTGGGCGTCCAGATCCTCACCGTGTATGCGTTCTCCACAGAGAACTTCAACAGGGATCCGGACGAGGTCGACTACCTCATGGGCCTGTTGGAGAGGTCCCTCTACGATTTCGCGGACGACAGACGCGTGCATGAGAAGAAGGTGTGCATCAAGGTCATAGGCGAAATGGACCTCCTTCCCGACAACGTCATCAAGGCCATGGAGTATGCGAAGGAACGCACCAAGGACTACAGCGATCACGTCCTCAACATGGCCATAGCCTACGGGGGGAGGCAGGACATCACGAATGCCGTCCGCCACATCGCACAGGATGTACTGGACGGGAACATAAACGTGTCCGAGATCAACGAGCACATGATCTCCGGATACATCTCCACATACGGGATCCCCGATCCCGACCTGGTGCTCAGGACGTCCGGGGAACTGCGCATCTCCAATTTCCTGCTCTGGCAGATAGCCTATTCGGAGTTCTATTTCGCCGACGTCTACTGGCCCGGATTCAGGTACATAGACCTGCTCAGGGCGATCAGAACATTCCAACAGCGCAAGAGGCGCTACGGCAAGTGAATCCAT
>JBJEIK010000151.1:0-2009 GCA_051876975.1 Candidatus Methanomethylophilaceae archaeon | reverse complement strand
CCGATCTCATCAGAAGGGCCTTCTCGTCGCTGACTATCAGGAAGTTGACGTACTTGTCTGCGATCTTCGACACCCTCTTGGGCACACGGATGTGTTTGACGACATAGTACAGGCTGAAGATCCCGATCAGCTCACCGATTATGGCGGCCAGGAGCAGTTCCCCGCCGAATATGGCGGTCGGCTGTCTGTCGAATCCCATTATGAAGAACACCTCGGGGAGGGTCGGGACCAGGATGGCATCCAGCAGGAAGAGCAGGCAGATGCAGAGGAGGACCCATTCGGGTCCGAGTCCGTCGAACAGGCTGAACAGCCAATCGCCGAAGTTCACCTCTTCCCCTCCGTGCGTCTGCGCCTGGTCTCGATGGCGAGTTCGTACGCCTTCACGTACTTCTCGATGGATTTCGCCCTGGAGTTCTCCATTGCGGTCTCGAAAGAGGCCTTCCTCACATCCTCCGGAGCGTCGAGGCATCTCCTGATGGCCTTCACACATCCCTCGTCGTCATCGAACAGGTATCCGTTGACACCGTCTTGGACGATCTCTGCGAATGCGCGACCGTTCCTGCATGCAACTGGTTTCCCGGTGGCCATAGCCTCCAGGATAGTGAGTCCCTGCGTCTCGAACTTCGATGCGGATATCACCATGTCGCCCATGTTGTAGAATCTCGGGAGGTCCTCATCGGACACGAATCCCGTGAACGTTATCTTGTCCTTCAGTCCGAGGTCATCCACGAGTTTCTCCAGGTCCTCCTTGGCGGGACCCTTCCCGACGATCAACAGGTGGGCATCCACGTGCTGCATGGCTCTGATGACCATATCGATGTCCTTCTCGTAGGAGACGCGTCCGACGTGGACTATCACCTTCTTTCCTTCCAGACCGTACTTGGAGGTAAGGTCGTCGTAAGGGAGTCCGGGACGGAACACATCCGTCTTCGCCCCGGTGGGGACGGTGACGAGGTTCCTGCACACGGCTCCATGTCCTTTGATCTCCTCGCCGATGCATGCGGTCGGGGTCACCACCACATCCATCCTCTTGATGATCTGTCTGAGGTATATCCATATCAGTCTGCTCATGGTCTCCGGCGGGAGTTTGATGGGCGAGTAGAATTGGGCTGCGTCGTCAACCATGGTGTGGAACGTCATCACCGTGGGGATCCCCAGCGTGTGGCCGCAGATCAGTCCGCGGATGGCCATGGTCGCCACTCCGTGTATGTGGATGATGTCCGGATCGATCTCCTTCAGCATCTCGATCTTGTTCGTCGGGAATATGGGGACGTAGTACCCATCGTATGATTTGAATTTGACAGCCTTGAAGTAGTAAACGCCTTCCTGACGTTTCTCCTTCTCGGGTTCGGGCGCGATGATGAAGACCTCGTGCCCCAGTTCCTCCAGGGATTCCTTGATCGTGCATATGGAGGTCACGACCCCATCCCTGGTGGGGAAGTAACTGTCCGTCATCATCGCTATCCTCATGTGAACACGGTCGCATCATCCTCGATGATAAAGATTGTTGCTCGGATGTGACGTCGGATTGGTTGTTTCGGATGTTCGAGTTATATTGGATGATTTGGATAGAATTGCTTGATGAAAACCCGATTTTCATATTATAGAATATATATTATTGTGTAATCATTGGTCATTGTCGACTGCATTGCATATTTTTATAGGAGGAAATCGTAGGAAGTGCCGTTAGTCTGATTGATGTGGGCTATCAGGTGCGGATGGGCTTTCGGTGCCCATCTATGCATCCGGTGGTATTATGGATGGGATACACTACAGGTCAAGAGCTCCATTGAGAATCGGCATCGCCGGAGGCGGTACGGATGTCGACCCCTACGCTTCGAAGAAAGGCGGGGTAGTCTTCAACACCACGATCAACAGGTACGCTTACTGTACCATCACTCCTACCGACAATCACTCGATGTCCGTTCACTCCACGGATTATGGGAAGTATGAGGCGCCCCTTGACGGAGGCCCCCTCCCGTTGGATGGCAACATGGACCTCATCAAGG
>JBJEIK010000150.1:0-2017 GCA_051876975.1 Candidatus Methanomethylophilaceae archaeon | reverse complement strand
GTTGCCATTGTGTGGAACATGCAGAGCTTCCCTCCCGCCTCCTCGAACCTCCTCTTCTCCTTGACGCCGGTGTTGAACCCTATGGCATCCACGAGGAGTCTGACCTCCACCCCCTCCCTGGCCTTCTCGGTGAGGATATCCATGATCTCGTTCCCCAGGGCATCCTTCCTGATGATGTAGTACTCCACATGGATGAACCTCTTGGCGTTCCTCAAGTCCTCCTTGAAATCATCGAACTTGACGTTGCCGTCTGTGTATAGGTCCACCTTGTTGTCGGAACTGAAGAACAGTCCTCCGGCGGAGTTTATGCTCTTCGCCATCCTGGAATCCTCCGTGGTTCCGCTTTCGTAACCGTCTATGGCATCGATGCCCTTCTGCGACATCTCGTCGACGATCTCGTCGGTGGTCCCCTTCGGACGGAATGCATGTTTGGAGTAGAACGACTGTCCGAAGAACAGATAGAGTATGAATCCGACAATGGGAAGCAGCATCAACGCCATCATCCAGAACAGGGCCCTGCTGGGGTTGCTCCTCTCCAGTACGAAGAGTGCTAGCATCAGCACAAGGTCCATCAGGTAGATCGTTTGGACGATGTTGTTCAGGATAAGATCCAGGACCATGGGTGACCGACCCATGTGGCCGTATATAGAACGATGTGCGGCCACGTTCCTTCGTTCACACATTTTAAAATACCGCCGTACATCGGGACATCCATGAACATGGACGAGCTCAGGTCCAGGATGTCCCCGGACACAGTCGAGTACGCCGAACGCATCATGGACATGTACGAGGCCCCCTTCGCCCGCAGTGTGGGCCTGGAGATCGCCTCCATCTCCCGTGACAGGGTGGAATGTTATCTGGACCTCCGTCCCGAACTCATGAACAGCATGGGCAGGGGACATGGCGCTGCGGTCTACGCCCTTCTCGACCACACCTTCGCCATCATCTCCAATCTCGTCCACGACTGTACCGGTCAGAACACCGATGTCTCGTTCTACCGTCCCGCCCAGGGAAGGCTCACCGCCGTAGCGGTTCCGATCAACAGGTCCAGGTCACTGGAGGTCTACGATGTAAGGATAACCAATGAGGAGGGAAAGCTCGTCGCATCGGGAGTTTGCACGGCGTTCGTCCTCAGGAGGGACGCATGAGCGACAGGTACTGTCCCCACTGCGGTGAACTTGTACCATCGACATCGGTGACCTGTCCCAAGTGCTACCGCAAGATCCCTGCCGAACCGGAGGTTCCAAAGGAAGAGAGGCGCAGGGAGAGACAGAGGGACACGCCTGTTGGGGAGAGACCCAAGCGCGAATACAACAAGATGGTTGCATTGATCCTGGCGGTGATCCCGGGATTCTTCGGGATCCTCGGTCTCGGTCAGATATACAGGAACTACAGGAACACATCGGGATACTTCATCCTCCTGATCGGACTGCTTCTGTTCGCCGGTGCCCTGCTCCTCCTGACAAGCCATGTCCACGGCATGTTCATGAACATATTGACCACGGTCGGAGCATTCCCGCTCATGCTCCTGTACGCTTTCGTGTTCATCGGATCCGTCATCGACATCCTGTTGAATTCGGTGTTCAGGATGGAGATTGGGAGTTTCGGTCACTGATCCGCCCTACCCGGCCTGATTTCCTTCAGGCCGGAAAAAACACATTCCCGATTCTCAGAAGAACCCTTCGCGTCTGAGGACGCACATGATCGATGCGGACATGTGGGCAAGGTCCAGTGCGGTCCTGCCATCCCCGACACCTGCGGGATCACCCGGACAGACCTTGGAATAGGTGTACGGAATCGCATATTCACCTTCCGGAGGGTCCCTCATGTCCCTCTGCAGCCTCACGGAGTATGATGGGAGAAGGGTGAGCTCACCGGTGGTGTCCCAGGGTTCGAAGCACAGGAACCTTCCGAACGTGAAGTTCACGTCGAAGGATGTGCACTCCTTTCCGAAGATCGCGTTCTGGAGCCCCTTCACCACCTCCCCCTCGGGATCCCCCATGTAGAGACCTTCCGG
>JBJEIK010000149.1:0-2019 GCA_051876975.1 Candidatus Methanomethylophilaceae archaeon | reverse complement strand
TGAGGAACCTGTCCCCCAGCTCCACCACATCCATACCGTCGATCCTCTCCGGTATGACGATGTCCCTGTCGGTTGAGACCATCTTCGTTATTGCGATACCATCGGTCACCGGGGACCACTCGAACTTGTTCGCCATCAGGCTCCCTCCAGCATGTCCATTATCCTCCTGTTCCTGCCGGAGGACAGCAGTTCGTCGTTGTATCCGTAGAGAGGACCGTCGGGTCTGGAGAACATAACCACGTTGTAGCATCCGAGGAGGCCGACCAGCAGGGACACGGTCTCCTGTCCGCCTCCGAATCCCCTCTTCATGTACTCCATGGCGTTGGTCAGGTGCATGTCGAAGGTCCTCCTGGCGGAATCGGCCTGTTCCCTGATGTCCGATATCACCGTCTCCCTGTCACGGTCACCGTTCCCCTTGAGGAGGGACAGCATCATGGCGCATCCGCGCTTGGTGTCGGGGTCGGCATTGTCATCCATCATGTCCCTGATCCCAGAGATCTCCTTCTCGATGTCCTCCATGTTCTCAAACCTCGTCAGGGAGAACTCGAGGTCCATGCCCTCCTCCGCCTCGGAGTTGAGCCTTCCGATGATGACGGACGCCACCGCCATCTTCTCCTCCGCGTTCCCGGACGGGGGTTCCACATCATCCCCTGCCAGGATGGAGTCGACGTCGTAGTCCTCCCTGTACCTCCTGTGGAAGTCCAGGTACCTGGCGAACTCCGCCGCCACCTCCGGGTCCCTGATGTACTGCGATATCAGGTCTATGCCGACGGACATTCCCATGCGGTCATACTCCCTCATGACCGTGGACAGGTCCTCCCATCCGCGGGGGGTGACGAAGGCCGTTCCGTCGACGGTCCTCTCCACCTTGAGGAGGTTGTTGGGCTTCACCTGCAGGTAGAATGTGATCGCATCGTGGACCCCTGCGCTCATGGCGTACCTCGTCCACACCTCTGTGTCGGGTTCCACCTCCACCACCCTGATCCTGTCCTGGGTGGCGATGTCGAAGGTCCTGGCGGATGCGTTGTACTCGGGCGGATTCCCTGCGGCCACCAGCACCCATCCCTCGGGGATCCTGTGGGGGCCGAACTTCTTGTTCTGGAGAAGGTCCAGCATCGCGGGTGCCAGGGTCTCGGACACGCAGTTGATCTCGTCGATGAAGAGGATCCCTTCCCTGTGGCCGCGGTTCTCTATCGCATCGTGAACGGATGCTATGATCTCGCTCATGGTGTAGCGGGTTATGCTGCACTCCTCCCCGTCGTAGACGTGCTTCTCTATCACTGGGAGTCCGATCGCGGACTGGCGTGTGTGGTGGGTGATCGTGTACGCCACGTACCCTATGCCCATCTCCGAGGCGATCTGCGACATGATGGCGGTCTTACCCAGACCGGGAGCACCCATGACCATGATGGGCCTCTGCCTGCTGCGGGGTATGATGTAATTCCCCGCGGGGTCCTTGGATAGATAGGTGGTGACCGCATCACGGATCGAGTCCTTCGCCTGCTGGATGTTCATTGGGAATCCTCTGGCGCGCGGATGGTGTTGGTCGGTAATAAGTGTGTATGGGTTCCTTGAGTTGGAGGATAAAGAAGTACATCCGTATGGATTAACACCGTTTATATGATTATGTGGAATCAGACTTCAGTCGTTGTGTGTATTAAATAACTGTTAATATAGGTCCAATGTTCCAACCACTCATGTAAGAGGAGGATTCTCTTCAACCGGATGGTCAGATTTGTCCGTTTTTTACGTCCATCTCACTGTACTGATTGTAATCATATTGATGTTGGTTGATATATCCAATATAAATAGGCTCCCGATTTCTGTGGTTCGGATTCTAAACGATCCAGGTGATAATCATGGACAAGAAGATCATAGCGGTGGCCGTTGTCGCCATCATCGTGGTGGCCGCAGTGGCCGTCGTCATCGTTTCGCCGTCCTCATCTGATAAAGGTGATTCCGATACGACAGCATCAGAGTGCGACCTCTGGGTCTATGGAAACGTGAACGGTGACAATT
>JBJEIK010000148.1:0-2020 GCA_051876975.1 Candidatus Methanomethylophilaceae archaeon | reverse complement strand
CTTCAGCATGATGGCGACGATATCCTTTCCGATCGAGTGGATGTCCCCCTCGATGGTGCAGATCACGAAGGTTCCGAGTCCTTCTCCGACAGATGCTCCGGACTTCTCGATCTCAGGGGTCAGGATGTCCACTCCCGCGTTCATCGCATTCGCAGCGGCCATGATGTGGGGCAGGAACAGCTTCTTGGCCTCGTACAGCTCGCCGACCTCGGTGATTCCAGTGGTGAATCCGTCCTGGATGACCGAGACGATGTCCACGCCCTCATCGATCGCCTTCTGTGCGACCGCTTTCGCGCCTTTCACATCGTATTTCAGAACTGCTTCCCTTGCCTGTGCGTTGATCTCTTCCTGTGTCATCCCAATCACTCCTTCTTGAGGAACTCTTCATCCGCCTTCTCGACGATGGCCTTCATCTCGGCCAGAACGGCGTCCTCGATGGGCGCCACCTTGTGGTTTGCCAGCACATCGACGACGATGTCGTGTGCCACGGTCGCCAGATCCTTGCATCCGGCAGCTCTCCAGTCACCGATCATATAACGGTCGATCACCATGGGGTCGGAGGGCAGGTCCATGTTCTCCATCGTGGTCATGTGGCCGATGAAGTCGTTTCCGATACCCACCTCCTTGATGGCATCGACGGCGAGGGTGGTCTCGTTGACCTCGATACCCTCCATTCCCTTCTTCACCATCGTGATGATGTCGTTGTCGATGACCAGCTGCTCCATGGAGAACGTGACTCCCAGTTCGAGCATTCCGGCACCGTAGAGCGTGTTGGCTCCGGCGAATGCGGGGAGGATCGACGTCATGGTCTTCTCGTGGCCCGCCTGTGAATCGGGGACCTTCGAGTCGGACTAGGCACCGGCCACGAAGACGGGCAGATGGTAGTACTGTCCGAGCTTCGCCACTGCTGCGGATATGAGGCCGAGTTCGGGTGAACCGACGGGAGCCGTTCCTCTCTTGAGATCGAATGTGGTCGTGGATGATCCGTACCAGACCTTGGCACCGGGGCATGCGAGCTGTGCGAGGACTATTCCCGCGAGGACCTCGGCATTGTGGGTGACGAGGGTTCCGGCCAGGAAGATGGGTGAGGATCCTCCGGACATCGCCATGGACAGGACGTTGACGGGGATACCGAACCTGGCACCCTTCATGATGACCTGGCATGCGTTGTGACTGAGCTCCAGGGGACTCGTGGGGCAGACGAGCATCGAGAACAGGGGTCTGTCGCGGGCCATCTTCTCGTCACCGTGGTAGAACGCCTTGGCGATTTCCCAGTAGTATTCCACATGCTCTCCGACGGGGTCGATGTGGTGGAAGTGCTTCACGGTGTTGGATATGGATGTGAGCATCTCGTGGACATCCTCGGCACCCTTTCCTGCCCAGTCCCTTGCGGACACGGGCAGGGAGAAGTAATCGATGTTGTCGGCCCAGTCAACGAGCTTCGCACATTCCGCCAGGTCCGCGTCCGTGGAGTCGCGGGTCTCGAACTTCCCGGGCTCGATGAATCTGCAGACCTGGATACCGGTTCCGAAACAGGTGAAGTGGACCTTTCCGTTCCACTCCTGTTCCAGGGTGTGCTCGTCGTCCCTTCCATAGAGCATGAACTTCGTCGGGGCCATGGATAGGCACTTGTTGACAAGCCATTCGGGTATCTTGACGACGAACGTCTTCTCATCGACCTTGCATCCCGCATCAGCGAAGACCTTCCTGGCCTCCTCATCGGAAACCTGGATTCCGTTGTTCATCAGGATGTCTTTTGTGGCACGGTCGATCATCTGCAGCTCGTCATCGGAGAAGAGTTCGAACTTGACTCCGTGTAGAGCGACTTTTCCTGGATAATGGGTAACCATTCTAATCCTCCGAACAGGTGTTTCTCCACCTGTTGAGTTGAATCACTCGGGGAGGGTATTTAAACAAAATTTTATCAAGGGTTATTTTTATAACTGTATGTTGCAAATAATGCCATTAACGTCGTTACCTTAAACTGATGTTTATAAGTGTTTTTACTTCTCAAGTGGAG
>JBJEIK010000147.1:0-2021 GCA_051876975.1 Candidatus Methanomethylophilaceae archaeon | reverse complement strand
CTCCAAGACCTGCTTCATGTCCGGTCCCGCCGGTATGATCGAGAAGGAGGGATTCGAGATCGGCACCCGTATCCTCATGACCGCGATGGTCGACTCCGGCGGACAGTCCGTCATCGGAGGGGGACACACCGGCGGAGCTGCCGAGAGGTTCGACCTCGCCGACCGTTTCTCGTATGTGAGCACCGGCGGAGGTGCCCTGGAGACATTCCTCCTGGGTGAGCCCCTGCCCGTCATCGAGGCACTGAAATATTCCATGGAGAAGTTCGGGCAGTGACCCTTCGGGGCCACATACCCACCTCTCCTAAACGTTTAAATCAGAATGTCAGGATGCGGACGCGATGGCAAAGAAGAAGAGACGCATAGTCGAGGAACCCGAGGAGGAATACGAGTTCACTCCCACCGAGTTCAATGAGAGGGAGTTCATCCTCAAGGATATCTACGGGACCAAGGTCTTCGCAGTCGCGATGGTCCTCGGACTGATTGTCGGAATCATCGGTGCGGTCATCATCAACCAATGGGATTCCAGCTACGCATGGGTCGTGGCCACACTCATCTCGTTCGCGGTGTGCTTCGGGATGAAGAAGATCCTGGAGCTCCTCAGGTTCAGGCCCGAGATGCTCGATATGAAGTCCCTTGCAGGAAACTACCTGCTGTATCTCGTCCTGGCCCTCGGTGTGTGCATCCTCGGTATCAACGCACCCTTTGCCTGATAAATCACGTTAAAAAAGAAAAACGGGGTGGTGTGGTGTTCTCACACCAGTCCCCTTCTCTCCATCTCTCCGATCAGGAGTTTGACGGCGTTCCCCCTGTGGGACACCTCATTTTTCTCATCCACGGGTATCTCCGCAAATGTGCGCACTCCGTCGTGTGTGAATATGGGATCGAATCCGAACCCCCCATCACCCGTCTCCGACTCGGTGATCGTTCCGCGACAGACTCCTGTGACTATGATCCTCTGGCCTTCGATGTCGCATCCGATGCAGCATCTGAACTCGGCACCGCGGTCCTCCACACCCTCCATGAGCTTCAGTATCCCCTTGTTGCCGATGGTCTTCTGGGCGTACGCCGACCACACCCCCGGGAATCCCTTCAGGGCATCGACGAAGAGTCCGGAGTCGTCCACGATGAAGTTCCTCACTCCCTTGGAGATGATCTCGTCCATCCCCTTGTCGACCACTTCCGCCAGATCGGATGTCTGCACCTCGTCATAGGGCAGCTTGTAATGCTCCATCTCGATCCCCAGATGGTCGAAGGACCTCTGGTATTCAGCAACCTTTCCCGGATTGGATGTTATCACTTTGAGCTTCATGTGTATCTTCCTCTGTTCCTGATGTCCTCGACCTTCTTCCTCATGCGGTCGGGTTCCTGGATGTTCGCATAGTACTCGTCCATCATATCCCCGAAGGCATCAGTGAGCTCGGTGTGCGCCGATGTGAAGGCCCTTTCCAGGAGCCTTATGTCCACTCCCTTGTCCTCCAGCTCTGCCTTTGTGCATCCCATCGAGAAATCGATCAGACAGAGTTCTTCCCCGCACATGATCATGTTGGATGTGGTGAGGTCCCCGTGGCAGATCCCAGCGGAATGGAGTCTGGCAACGGTCCTGCCGATCTTCCTGCATATCTCGGATGCGGATGACGGATCGGAGTCCAGGATATCCTTTACCGACCTTCCTTCCAGATACTCCATGGTTATGGAGCATTCCTTCAGATCGATGTCATAGATGCATGGTGTCCTCACACCTGCCCTGCGGGCCTCGTGGACGATCCTGGCCTCGTTGCGTGTCCTGGCGGACCTTATCCTGGAATCCAGCTCCGGATGTCTGTAGGTCTTCGGCGGACGTGTCTTGACAAGGGCCCTTCTTCCAAGGAACTCGCCCTGTGTGATGGTGGCCTCCGCACCCTTGGTCATCTCGGAGAGGTCTGTAGTCATGAATGCACCTGCGTCCCCATCTCATCCGGATTATTTGTAAGTCTTGCAGGTTCCATGGAAATCCTTATCTCCAGTACAGAAAGATTCGATTA
>JBJEIK010000146.1:0-2025 GCA_051876975.1 Candidatus Methanomethylophilaceae archaeon | reverse complement strand
CGTTATTAAGGTATTGGGCCTGGGGGAACACAGAACCGAATCGTCTGGATGGGGTCCAGAGAGGAGTCATTTGCCGAAAAAATGGATGGCAGATAGGTCCAATCAATCCATCGACAATAACAACCTTTATATTAATTGAGAGAGAAAAACCGATTCTGGTTAATAAAGAATCACCAAATTATTAAATAGAAGATTATTATTCCCCCTTAATAGATAGGGTATAAACTCTATTCAAAAGGACTGAGGTTGGATGGATTTTTTGGGCAAGGTCGAGGAGATTACGTGTGATGGCAGGCTCATCGCCAGATGCGGCTCCGTACCCGAACTCGGAGATCATGTGTTCGACCGCAGACAGAACAGGATCGGCACGGTTGGGAAAGTCTTCGGACCGGTGGATGAGCCATATGTGTCCGTGAACGTTCCGAAATCAAGTGAAATGCCCATTCCCAAGGGCACGGAATTGTTCTACAATAAAGGGAGGAATCAGAATGGCAAAGGTAAGGGAAGGAACAGAAGAAATTGAAGTATGTCCTGAGTGCGGAAGCCATCACTTAGTCCGCGACTATGAACGCGGGGAACTTCTTTGCGAGGACTGCGGTCTTGTCCTCGACGACCAGTTCATCGACCAGGGACCCGAATGGAGGGCCTTCGATGTCGAACAGGGTGAGAAACGTGCGCGTACCGGAGCCCCGATGACCTACACCATCCACGACAAAGGACTTTCGACCGAGATCTCGTGGAAGAACAAGGACAGTTACGGTAAGAGCATCCCCACCAGGAACAGGGCACAGCTGTACAGGCTCAGGAAATGGCAGAGAAGGATCCGTGTCTCCAACGCAACCGAGAGGAACCTGGCCTTCGCACTGTCCGAGCTGGACAGGATGGCATCCGCCATGGGACTCCCCAGGAACGTCAGGGAGACAGCCGCCATGATCTACAGGAAGGCGGTCAACAAGAACCTGATCAGAGGAAGGTCCATCGAAGGCGTTGTGGCCGCATCGCTCTACGCCGCATGCAGGCAGTGCGGTGTCCACAGGACACTGGACGAGGTCGCCGGCTCCAGCCGTGTCGGAAGGAAGGAGATCGGAAGAACCTACAGGTTCATGACCCGCGAGCTCAAACTGAAGCTCATGCCCACCAAGCCCCAGGACTACGTCCAGAGGTTCTGCTCCGAGCTCAAGCTGAGCGGAGAGGTCCAGAGCAAGGCCGCAGAGATCCTGAAGGATGCATCCGAGAAGGAGCTGACCTCCGGAAGGGGACCCACAGGAGTCGCCGCCGCGGCGATCTACATCTCATCCATCCTGTGCAACGAGCGCAGGACCCAGAGGGAGGTGGCCGATGTGGCGGGAGTCACCGAGGTCACCATCAGGAACAGGTACAAGGAACTCACCGAAAAGCTCGGTATCGAGATCCAGCTCTGAAACCGGAGGGTGCCGGAAGGCACCTTCCCTATTCTCATCTAACTTTTCCGACCATCCGATATTCTTATCTTGACATCGACCAATCACGTCGCATGGACCAGCAGCCCCAGCAGAAATCCAGTAAGCACATCTGTCTCACAGTCAGAGGCCCCATGGGCATCTCCGACGACCCGATCTTCGACATCGTATCCGCACTCGCGGACAAGGATGTGCTCACGATAGTGCGCGGGCTCTCGAAGGAGGAGATCCGCTCCCCGTTCACAGAGGGGGTTTTCGGAATGGACGAGACCAGGACCAATGCCGCCATCAGGAGGATGAAGGGTGCAGGACTGATATCATCCCGCAGGGACGGCCCCGATCATGTGTACTTCCTGAACAAAGGGCGCTACAAGGAGCTGGAGCACTTCCTGAACGGCCTGTTCACCGAATGAGCTCACCTATCCAATGCAGCCTTGAGCTCCTCAAGGTAATCCATTGGTGGAAACTCCAAAACACGACACTCCTCGAAGAAACTCGGTCCGAACAATGGATAAGATGCTAGGTGACCAACGTGTTGGTGGCCTTGGCCGCCGACACCGTCACCTGACGTGGTCAAACAGGTTGA
>JBJEIK010000145.1:0-2042 GCA_051876975.1 Candidatus Methanomethylophilaceae archaeon | reverse complement strand
ATGTTCGGCGAGAGATGGATAGACGCCATCGGTGAGGGTGCGATCAGCGGAGGGATCGGAACCATAATGAAGGACCTGGAATCCAAGGTGGACCTGGACTCCCTGGACACGTTCATCGATGTGGGCGGAGGACACGCGCTCTATTCCATCGCACTCTCATATCTGCATCCCAATCTCAAAGGAACGGTTTTCGACAAACCGCACATAATCAAGGTCGCCGAGAGGAACATCTCGGATTACGGCTCGGATGTATCCACCATATCGGGAGATTACTATACGGACGACATACCCGGAACCTACGACCTAGTGTTCGCATCGTTCAACCAGATGTGCTCCGATCCCGTGCTGGTGCCGAAGATCGTGTCCGTGATGTCCCCCGGCGGATACATGTACATCAGAAGGCACAGGAAGGCGGTCAGCGAGAACGCACTCCGCAACCTGGAATGGAACCTCGCCATCTGGGAGGGGATGCCCAAGGGACAGAAGAGGCACGGCGGAGAGTTCACGCAGAAGAGCGAGGAGTACATCGATGCGATGGAGTCCGCAGGTATCAGAATGATCTCCCGCGAGACCCTCGACAACTCCTCGGAGATCCTGGTCTTCAGGAGGTGTGAGGACGGCACAGGAAGCGGACCCGGTAACTGACCACCCCAATCCATATTCCGGACTGGTCAGGAGGAAGGTCCTGTTCATCGCCGCCATCGGAGTGCTCTGCTTCCTGGTGATCGTGATATCCGTCGGTACGGGAACATACCACATAGGGTTCGTGGACACGCTGAAGGCCATATTCTTCCTCTCCGACGGTACCGACAGTGTGATCATATGGCGTGTCAGGATGCCCAGGATCGTTGGTGCAATCGTGGTGGGTGCAGCCCTGAGCATCGCGGGAGCAGTGATGCAATGTATCCTCAGGAACCCGCTCGCATCCCCGTACACACTGGGCATATCGAATGCAGCGGGATTCGGAGCCGCATTCGCACTCATGATATCCTACTGGGGACTGTTCTCGGGCAACATCATCGGGGATTTCCTCGGCGGGACCTACGGTATGGCCATCGGGGCACTCGTGTTCTCGATGCTCGCCGTCCTGATCCTGGTGTTCCTTTCCAAGGTCACCGCGGTGACGCCGGAGGCCATGGTCCTGATGGGTGTGGCCCTGAGCGCCATATTCAGCGCCGCACTGTCGGCCCTCCAATACTTCGCGGACGATCAGACCCTGGCCGACATCGTGTTCTGGCAGTTCGGTGATGTGTCCAAGGCCAGTTGGAACGAGCTTGCGATGCTATCGCTCATCGTAGTCCCAATCCTGGCTTACTTCTTCATGAAACGCATGGACTACAACGCCATGGATGCAGGTGACGACCTCGCCAAGAGCCTGGGCATAGACACCAAGCGCACCAGGCTCCTCGGAATGGTGGCTGCATCCACGATAACCGCCGTGTGCGTGTCCGTGGTGGGCATCATCGGATTCGTCGGTCTGCTCGGACCCCATATAGTCAGGAGGGTAATCGGAAACGATAACAGATTCCTCCTTCCGGCATCGGTGCTGGTGGGTATCCTGATACTGTTGGTGGCGGATTACGTGGGAAGGGTGGCGTTCACGCAGGTCATCCCCGTGGGTATCATCACATCCTTCCTCGGAGGACCGCTTTTCATATACATTCTAATCAGGGGGTACAGGAAGAATGCTGTCCGTTAAGGGATTGGACTACTCTTACGGGTCCAAGGATGTGCTGAAGGACATATCCTTCGACGCTGCCCCGAACAAGGTCATATCCATCCTGGGACCGAACGGTGTGGGAAAGACGACACTGATGAAATGCATGTGCGGCATACACAGGCCGGACAGAGGTTCGATCGAAGTCGACGGCACACCCATCGACGGATTCCAACCGAAGGAACTGGCCCAGCACGTCGCATATGTCCCGCAGCACCCGTTGACATCGAGGACCACCGTCTTCGACACCATACTGCTGGGAAGGAACCCGTACACAGAATGGTCGGTGACCAAGACGGACACGGACATGGTATGGGAGACGATC
>JBJEIK010000144.1:0-2045 GCA_051876975.1 Candidatus Methanomethylophilaceae archaeon | reverse complement strand
AACTTTCGTCCCACATCAAGATGTCCCCGCCCAGGATTGACGACTTCGTGGATTTCCTTAACCAGCACGGAAAGGCATCTAAATCACATGTGTCCCCGACATCCTTCAAGACCGACATACCCTTGAAGGAGCTCGTTCCGTTGTACAGGGATTTCAGTCCCGATTCCAACGGACAGTGAACGTTGCCAGATGCCTCTCGATACCCTATTATAGACCCGTCACTTCTTAGAGGCATAGGTGCCAAATCATGCCCAGTCTAGCTATCATCGGAGCCCAATGGGGTGACGAGGGGAAAGGAAAGATCACAGACTACCTCGACGAGAAGGCCGACCTCATCGTCCGTTTCCAGGGCGGTAACAACGCGGGCCACACCATCATCGTCGACGACAAGGTGTTCAAGCTCCACGGACTCCCGTCCGGAGTCGTCAGGCCCGGAAAGCTCGCCGTCATCGGTAACGGGGTCGTCGTGAACCTGGAGGAGCTGGGCGACGAGATCGACCAGGTCATCGCCAACGGCGGATCCATCGACGGACTCAGGATCTCCGACAGGACCCACCTCATCATGAACTACCACAAGAAGCTCGACGGTGCGGAGGAGAAGTACCGCGGCAAGAACGTTGTGGGCACCACCAAGAAGGGGATCGGACCCGCGTACCAGGACAAGATCGCTAGAATCGGATTCCGCGCAGGCGACCTCCTGGAGGAGGACCTCCTCAAGGACAAGATCGCCTTCATCAGACCCTACAAGAAGGACCTCCTCGACATGATGGATGCCGAGCCCTGCACATGCACCGACGACTCCCTCCTGGAGAAGATGCTCGGCTGGAAGGACAGGATCGGGGACTGCATCTGCGATACCTCCGTCCTGATCAACGATGCTCTGGATGACGGCAAGAACGTCATCTTCGAGGGGGCCCAGGGAGCCATGCTCGACATCGACCACGGAACTTACCCCTACGTCACCTCTTCGGCCACCTGCGGTGGAGGAGTGTGCACCGGATCCGGTATCGCACCCAACAGATTGGACAAGGTCATCGGAATCGTCAAGGCGTACACCACCCGTGTCGGAGAGGGACCCTTCGTGTCCGAGCTCAGCGGAGAGGAGGAGCTCGCCCTCCAGCAGAAGGGAGGCGAGTTCGGAGTGACCACAGGCCGCGGAAGGAGATGCGGATGGCTCGACCTCGTCGTTCTGGAGCATGCCAAGAGGATGTGCGGATTCACATCCCTGTGCATCACCAAGATCGACGTCCTGAACGACATCCCCGAACTCCCCGTATGCGTGGCATACGAGATCGACGGAGAGGAGGTCAAGCACTTCCCCGCATCCATCGCCAAGCTCAACAGGGCGAAGCCCGTCTATGAGACCCTGAAGGGATGGAAGGGCTGGGACGACACCGATGCCCTGGTCAAAGGAGGATACGACAACCTCCCCGGAGAGATGAGGGAGTACATCGAGTTCACCGAAAAGTACCTCAAGGTGCCCGCGGACCTCATCAGCGTTGGACCCGACAGGGACGAGACCATCGACCGCAAGGGCGACTGGTGGAACTGATCATCAAGGCGGGGCAACCCGCCACCCAAACCTCACATCTCCCCTTTCTGGAGGAGGCATCCATTTTTACCTTGTCAGTATGCATTATTAACGGTCTTTAAGCATAGGGCCTGAACGTCGCATACTATAACCGCCCTACAATAATCACCCTAAAGAGGAATATCATGGCCGATGAATGCACAGTGAACGTTATGGCTGGCGTCTGCAGGAAGAACACGAAGATCCGCCGAAACAGAACGAGGACGGGATGACCGTCTCCATCACCATCGAGAGCGACTGCCCGATGGTGTCGAAGAACCCTCTCCCCACGGACATCATCGCCTGGGAGGAAGTGGGGGCACCCTTCGATCAGAGCAAGGTCTACGCCTGGGCCAGCGAGAACATAAGGCACACCGCATGTCCCGTGCCATGCTGCATCATCAAGGGGATCGAGGTCGCATCCGGGCTCGGTCTCACGAAGAATCCAGAGATCAGCATCGAATGATCATCCCCT
>JBJEIK010000143.1:0-2045 GCA_051876975.1 Candidatus Methanomethylophilaceae archaeon | reverse complement strand
ATATCCGAGTCCGAGGCATCAATAATCTGAACTCCCAGTTGCAGGATCATTTCATCCTGTAGAGTAAGTGGATCTTATCTCACGATCTTTCCAAGAAGATATGTGGATCTGTTCTCTGTCACTTCAACATCCAGGAAAGTGCCGAGCGGGACATCATCTCTGATTACGATGGGTCTGTAGTTCTCAGTACGGACAATGGTGCCTTCCTTTCCCTTCTCAGTGGCCAGGGAATGATAGATCTTACCGACCATCATCGAATTGACGTCCAGTTCGGTATCGTTTTTCATTTTCGTGAGTTCTGCCGACCTTTCCTTGGCTATCCTGCCATGGATCTGATCCATGAGGGCGGCATCCGTACCAGGTCTGGATGAGAACCTAGTGATGTTCACAGTATCAGCACGGAGATCCTTGATCAGTTGGAGGCTTCTCTGATGGTCTTCATCGGTTTCTCCGGGGAATCCGCATATGATGTCTGTGGCTATGCTAACATCAGGGCAAGCGGACCTCACATCATCCACGAGGGACATGAAGTCCTCCACTGTGTAATGACGTCTCATGGACCTCAGGATCGTGTTGCTTCCACTCTGGACAGGTATGTGCAGGAATCTGTACATCCTCCTATCATCGAAGGTCTCCACCAACCCCTCCCAGATCCTCATGAGGTTGTTCGGATTCATCATCCCGATCCTCACCCTGTATTCCCCTTCTTTCTTCAGCATCGAACGAATGAGTGTCTGCAGATCGGTTCCAGTGTCGCGGCCATAGCATGCCGTGTCCTGTGCGGTCACAAGGATCTCCTTGGCACCGCCATCCACGAAACCGTTGAATGTTGCCACCATCTCGTCGGCAGGATAACTCTTGAGGTTCCCTCTGGCGAATTTGGTGATGCAATAGGAACAGTTCCCGAGACATCCCTGTGCGATGGGCAGTATGGCATCCGTTCCCTGTTTTACGGGGAGTGGAGGTCCTGCGATACCGTAGCGCTCAGCCACCTCCCTGGCGAACTCATGATAGTTTTCTGGGGGAACTATTATCGATTCAGGAAGACGGATCTCCACCCTGCGGGGCTGGGCTTTCGCCATGCAGCCGGTGACAACGATCTCCTTCCCAAGCTTCTTCAGTTCGGAGATGCGGGAGAGCATCCTCTTCTCGGTGGTATCCACTACAGTACAGGTGTTCAGAATAACAATGTCCGCTTCTTCTGCGGATGGAGCTTCGGAATATCCCATGGATGCCATGTCGGCGGAGAGTTTACGCCCCTCGCCGAAGTTCATGGTGCATCCATAGGATTCGACGTAGTACCTCATCAGCGGGTGCAGGCGTCGGTTGTGGGGACCGCGAACGCGGTCTTGGCGGAGATCTTGGAGATCTTCGCATGGATCTTCGTTCCCTTGACGGTTCCGGGCACGACGACCAGGTAGTCGAAGAACTTTCCCACTCCGTCTCCCTTCTTTCCGACATCGGTGATCATGAGCTCGATGATGTCGCCCTCTCTGAGGGTGTTGGCGGTGTCCGCCCTCACCGATTTCCTAACGGTGATGGGTCTGCGTGCTCCGCAGGCCTCGCACTCGAGCATGAGGGTCCTGTCCTCCTTGACCATCTTGGTGTCGGGGAGGCCGCACTCCGAGCAGATGACATAGGTCTCGGTGTACATCTGGATCTTGTCGTTAATCTGGGTGGGGTTGATCTTCGCTTTGAAGACAGCCCTGCGTCCCTCGACGTTGCCGGGTGTTCCAAGCTCCTTGAGAAGGAACTGCAGAAGGTGCTGAGGGTCCCTCCTGAGCTTATCGGTGACATCGATGAAGTTCCTGAAGACTGTGATCTTACCCTCCTGGAGGACATCCAGCTCGGGGATCTCGAACCTCTCGTGGTTCTCGATAGTCTCGGGGCAAGCGATTTTCGCTCTGTTGAGCAGTGCCAAGTATTCATCGTCTCCGGCCATAATATACACCTATAAAGTGGGCAACAGGGACCAATTAATAAAGGTTGTCGGGCCCGGTCTCCCGGGCCCCTGTTCCGATTCAGCTTCTGCCTTCCATGTACGC
>JBJEIK010000142.1:0-2058 GCA_051876975.1 Candidatus Methanomethylophilaceae archaeon | reverse complement strand
CGATGTCGGGAACATGCAAGGTGTGCGGAGGTCCGATCAAGCTCAGAGGGACCACCGTCAAGGACGGGAGCATCTGCGTCGGATGCAGAGGAAGCCTCCCGCTGAACGTGTACTCAAAGAAGGAGGAGTACACCGGCGAGCAGATCAGACAGCTCTTCGAGGAGCTCGGTGTATGGAACGAGGAACCCTCCAGAAAGCTCTTCAAAAAGAAGGAGGACAAGACAGAGGAACTCCGCGAGTACAAGAGGATGCTCGACGAGGGCCTGATAACACAGGAGGACTACGACCGCAAGAAGGCCGAGGTCCTCGATAAGAAATGAGGAACGGAATGGGGGAGGGCGGAGCCCGACCCCGTTCCGAACCCGGGAATGATCTCACTCACAACGGATCGGAACTTCCCAGAACATAATCCAAGGCCCATTCCATCACGCGGTCGATGTTCTCCTTCTCGAGCATGTTGCTCAGTCCCGCCTCCGTCACCGAATCCACATACCCCTTGTCACCGTTCTGCAGGACGAGACCCATGTACATCTCCTCCGCAGCATCCGGATCCTCCAGAGCCGTCATGAATATCTCCGTTGCATTCAGCCCGGACGTCCCGTATCCGATGTAATAGAACGGGTCCAGGATGATGTTCGCCTCCATGGACAGCATGTAACCCGGACCACAGTAGTAGAGATCCGGGAGCGGGAATCCCAGCTCGACCTGGAACCTCTCGTACTCCTCCGCGATCATCTCCGGCGTCAATTCCACCCCGGCCGCATCGCTCAGGTACAGCCACGACTCCATGTGCGTCATCGAGACGGATTTTGTCGCAGACTTGGACTGGACAAGGACCATGTATCTACACAGGTCGGGACCCCAATCGTACCTATCCATACAGTAGGCTGCGAACAGGGACTCCATCCCCTGGGAGTGTATCTCGATGACGTCCACCGGAACGGAACCATCCGAGAGGCAGAAGCGCAGGGAATGTCCGAACTCATGGGGCAGAACAGTGGGCAACCCCGGGTCCGGGGAGATGAATATGGTCGAACCGTGCTTGAGAGGGATGGAGAAGGTACATCCGGAGTGGATCTGACCCCCGTCGGTGGTCCAATGGATCAGGTTGCAGCGGACCATATACTCCCATACATCCTCGATGTCTCCGCCCATGTACTCCGCGAACGGGTCCATGTACTCCCTGAACGCTTCCAGATCGATGGCCGAGAGGTCCATGATCGACATGTCGACGGGATCCTCCATCATGGACACCGTCATCTCACTGTACAGGGATGCCATGTGCGCCCCGTTCCCCAGATATTCCGAGAGATCATCGATGGTGTAGTCGCGGTTGTTGAGATATTGGAAGGAGTAGTCGATGTAGTTGTCGTAGCCGTAGAGCTGAGCGATCTGCGTCCTCACATGTATCAGGTCGATGTACACGTTCAACAGATCCGTGCTCCTCTCCAGGAATATCGCACCTACTATCTCCATGGATTCCTCCGGTGACAGGGATCCGTCGTACATGGCATCCTCCATGGTCCACACCCTGCCGGAATCGTCGGTGTGGGTGTACTCCATGGAGAACAGGGTCTGGTACTCCATCTCCAGAAGCGTGATCTCGTTCTGCAACTCGTTCAGCCTGGCATCCCTTTCCGGATCATCGGATCCCCCTATGCCTGCGATGCCGTAATGGGACAGCACACTCTCAACATCCGCCCGGTTCGGACCCTGGATGGCCGACCCGAGGACGGAATCCCGGGTTCCGCATACGCTGTCGTATACACCCTCCCATTCCAGGTAGACCTCGCTCCCGCCCACGGGATCGGCATAGTATCCGACGGTCGCCCATACGCGATGGAAGTACGCCATACCCGAGACATTGTACAGATCGTACACCGCCGAGAGGATGTCATCATAGGTGGAATCGGGATCCATCATGATGCCGGAGCATCTTCCGAACTCGGAATCCGCCCAATCCATGAACCCGTCGACCGGAGGAAGCTGCTTCTCCTCCTCGGTGATATCCAGATACGGGTGATACGGTCCATCATCATCCCGGTCGATGTACTGTAC
>JBJEIK010000141.1:0-2074 GCA_051876975.1 Candidatus Methanomethylophilaceae archaeon | reverse complement strand
ATAGTTGTCATCCTCCTCATAGGTCTCCTCGTTGTATCCCATCCTGGATAGGAAGGCATCGATGAGGCCGATGAGCACAGGATAGTTCCTGCAGTATTCGATGATCCTGCGGAAGATGCCGGGGACGATGTCCAGGAAGAGGGCGTCATCGCATCCTATGTCCTTTGAGTCCAGTGTCTGGGTGTAGATCCTGAAGATGGTGTAGTAGAGGATCATCCTGCAGGAGTCGCCGGTGCATTCATAGAGGATCTCCCCCACACGGTCGATGAACCTGATCTGTTCGAAGGTGATGAACTCCTGTTCCTTGTAGAGGATCAGGTCGGAGATGCTCCTGGCCATGAGGCAGACATATGCATCGACGTTGCAGAAGGTGTCCATGAGCTCCAGGCCCTTCTTCCAATCTATGAGGGCCTTCCCGTCCTCGCCCATCTCGGACCAGACCAGTCCGCGGACGAAGTAGGCATCCCTGTCATCAGGATTGTCCTCGATGATGGAGTTGATCGTGGAAAGTGCCTTGGGGATGTTCTCATCGCCGATCATGTCCATGATGGGGCCGAAATCCTCATCCCTGTCGACCGCACGGACGAACGTCATGAGGTCGGAACGGGATTTGTAGATCCTTTTGCCACAGCTCTGACAGATGTCGGATCCGTCATCGCAGGGCTTGGTTGCCCCGCCACAATATGAGCAGGGCATGATAGCGAATGCCATGAGGGGTTGTTAGAGTTCGAGAGTATATCATGGTTGTCTATTTTCCGGGTGATTATCCGATATAAATTAAGGTGGAAGCATAACTATGGATGAAATCGGGCATAACACGGTGAAACCATGTCCATAACTGCAAATCCTATCCCATCCGATGGGGTATGAGAAGGATCCCGTCGGCGATTCACTGGATTTCGAGGCCCATTCATCCCCCGACGTAAGCTGTTTCAGGCAGCCAGGCTGCAGTGCACCCTATTATCCTTTTCGGAACAACGACGTATTCTCATGACATGTATTTGAGGTTATTCATGGTCATAACCTGGGTATTTCGGATTAAGATAGTTATTCTGTTCCGATTTTCGTAGATAATTTGATGGAATTCGTTCTTATATCCAGTAATATAGAAGGAAATCGAAATTGGTCATTCGAATAATTGGATGTATAATCCAATTATCGATATCCATCTATTCACATGTTCCCCATCGGAATGAATCGGAATTCACAACATCCCGGTATCGGATACGGTTCAGGCGTACATGTCAGGTTCCAAGTTCACGGGGAATCAGAAATACGTGGATAGTATGCTTCCAGATCATATGGATGGTGAAGTTGTGGAATCCTGCCGCAAGGCGGTGGAGACAGGTCGTCTGGACAGGACGGATTGCATCCGCATGCTCGGTTATGATGCCGATTCGGAGGAGTCCCGTCTCATCATCGATACGGCGGATCGGGTGATGCGCGGAAGGAACGGCAACACCTGCAGCATCGGTGTGCAGATCGGTGTCATCACCGGCCCCTGCATCGCGGACTGCGGTTTCTGCGGATTCGCCGTCAGCACCACAAGGGCCGATGACTATGTGATGCCGTCTCATGTCCTCAGACAGTATCTGGAGCATGTGACGGCCCATGACGATGTGGAGTCGGTCTCCCTTATGACCATCCACAACTTCGATTTCGATGATCTCATGGAATTGGTGGACACCGCCATCGGAACGGTTCCCGATCATGTGTCCGTCTGCGTGAACACAGGGGACGTATCACCCGAGGAGGCGAGGGAGCTGAAGGGTGCCGGTGTCCGCAGGGCATACCATTCGCTGAGGATAGACGAGGGAGACGACACCCGTCTGAACCCCTCAGACCGTTTCGCCACGATCAGGACGTTGGCCTCGGCCGGCATCGATGTTATGACATGTGTGGAACCGATAGGTCCGGAGCACACAGCAGGGGAGATAGTGGACGGATTCCTCAGGGCGAGGGATTCGGGTTGCAGAGGGTGCTCGGCGGGACGCAGGGTCGATGTTCCCGGAACCAGGATGTATGGGATGGGCGAGATCACGCAGAGGCGTCTGGAACAGATAAGGTCGGTTCT
>JBJEIK010000140.1:0-11413 GCA_051876975.1 Candidatus Methanomethylophilaceae archaeon | reverse complement strand
GGGACAATGTGGGCATCCTCGCCTGTCTCTCGTTCGGAGCCGTCCTCGGAGACCTCTGCGGAGCGTTCATCAAGAGGAGGCTGGGCATGGAGAGGGGACAGAAGGCCCCCGTCCTGGACCAGTACGATTTCGTCATCGGTGCCTTCTGCGTGACCGCGCTGTTCTATCCGGAATGGATATACGCCACCTACATCGAGGGTTGGCACATAGCCGCCCTGCTGTTCATTATCATCATCATGTTCGCCGTACACCGTCTGGTGAACATCGTGGGATACAAGATGGGCCTCAAGAAGGAGCCCTGGTGATTCATATGAGCGATCTGTCCAACGCGTTGACCGACTGCGGTGCACTGCAGTTCGGGGAGTTCACACTGGCATCCGGTGCCAAGAGCGACTACTACATCGACATCAAGAAAGCCAGCACCAACCCCAAGGTGCTGTACCTCATCTCCCAGCTCATGGCCGAGAAGATGCAGATCGAGAACATCCGCCCCGACAGGATCGCGGGCGTCGTCCTCGGATCCGTGCCTCTGGCCGCAGCTCTGTCCCTGGCGACAGGCATCCCCTACGTCATGATCAGGAAGGAGAAGAAGGACCACGGTACCGGGAAGCTGATCGAGGGAGACCTCAACCCCGGAGACAAGGTCCTCGTGGTGGAGGATGTCATCACCACCGCCGGATCAAGTATCAAGGCCATTCAGACCCTCCGTGAGAACGGTGCTGAGGTCACCAACGTGATCTCCGTCATCGACCGTGAGGGAGGCGGAAGGGAGAACCTCGCCGAGATCGGTGTCGCGTTCAACCCCCTGGTCAAGGCATCCGAGCTCGTAAGTGAGAGGAGATGAGGCCCGAGGCCGATTGCAGCCTGTGCGGACTCTGTGCCGGTCGCACGAACATCGTCTTGCCCGACGGAGACCCCTCATCCGGCATAGTGCTGGTCGGGGAGGCCCCGGGGGAGAACGAGGACCTGGAGGGAAGGCCATTTGTCGGCCGTTCCGGGAAGATCCTCGACGGTATGCTGGAGGATGCGGGCATAGACCGCAGGTCCATCCTGATCACCAACACGGTGAAGTGCAGACCGCCCGGGAACAGGGACCCCACCCAAGAGGAGATGGCCGCATGCCGCCCGTTCCTGGAGTCGGAGCTCCACGACGCACGTCTCGTCGTCGGTCTCGGGAAATCCGCATGCAGGGACCTCATGGGCTTCGAGGGGAGGATGGCGGAGATAGTCAACGTCCCCACGACCATCAGGGTGGGGGATAGGGACGTTCCTTTCATTCCCACCTATCACCCGGCCGCGACCATATACAACAAGGTCTCCAGGGCGGAGCTCAGGCGCACCATCGGCATCATAGCGGAGGATTATCTGTGAAGTACAGCGGATTCATGATCGATATGGACGGTACCGTCTACAAGGGCGGGAACCTCATACCCGGCGCGATAGAGTTCATCGACACGTTGAAGGAGAGGGGGATACCGTTCGTGTTCCTCACCAACAACTCCTCCCGTGCCAGGGACTACTACTATCAGAAGCTGGTCCGCATGGGTTTCCACGTGGACATAGGCAACGTCCTCACATCCGCCATCGCCACCACCAGGTTCGTCCTGTCGGAGCGTGCCGGGAAGAAGGTCTACCCCGTGGCATCACCGGATGTGGTTGAGGAGATGAGGGCCGCAGGCGTGAACATCGTCGATACGGATCCCGACATAGTCCTGCTCACCTTCGACAAGACGATCACATACGAGAAGATCAACAACGCCTACCGTTTCCTGGTCAAGGGTGCGGAGCTCATCGCCACCCATCCGGACGACCTCTGTCCGACCGAGGATGCGTATGACATAGACATCGGCCCGTTCATCAGGATGTTCGAGCAGATGTGCGACACCCATGCGACGGTGGTCGGGAAGCCCAACGGTCTCATGCTGGACATGGCCGCCAGGGAGATGGGTGTGGATCCGATGGAGACGGTGATGGTCGGTGACCGTTTGTACACCGACATAGAGATGGCCGTCCGTGCCGGAACGGCATCCATCCTGGTCCTCACAGGTGAGACGTCCGAGGACGATCTCAAGATGTCTGATATCAGACCCACACACGTGCTGGCCTCGGTGGCGGAGATTCCATCCCGTCTTGAGTGACGAAACCCCTTCACACCTTTTGTTTTTCGGAATTCTTTTATATATCGCGTGCGAGATACTTTTATATCGCACGTGCGGGCGCGCGTGAAGAAGGGAACTCGCCCTGACCTAACATGTGCGGTATGGGATGCAAGGGGCCATGCCGGTCCGGATCCCCCGTCGGGGGTGTAATGTGTACTTAAAACAGGTCGAGCTTGAGAACTTCAAATCATTCGGTGGGAAGTTGACGGTCCCTCTCATGGAGGGATACACCGCCGTCACCGGCCCCAACGGTTCCGGGAAATCCAACATCACAGATGCCATTCTTTTCGTGCTCGGACCGAAGAGCTCCAAGGCCGTCCGTGCCGGAAAGCTCACGGATCTTATATTCGACGGCGGGAAGTCCAAGAACAAGGCGTCGTACACCAAGGTCTCCCTCGTATTCGACAACACGGACAGGCTGATGCCCTGGGACGACGACATCGTGA
This sequence comes from Candidatus Methanomethylophilaceae archaeon, assembly GCA_051876975.1. Classification (GTDB taxonomy): domain Archaea; phylum Thermoplasmatota; class Thermoplasmata; order Methanomassiliicoccales; family Methanomethylophilaceae; genus Methanoprimaticola. The sequence continues at coordinate 8,808 of JBJEIK010000140.1, read as the reverse complement.
GGCTCACCCGCTACGTCAAGATGTCCGATAACGGTCAGGACTACAGTTCGTACTTCTTCGTCAACGACCGCAAGTCCACCATGTCCGAGTTCGACAGCCTGCTGACGAAGGCCAGGATCAGCGCGGACGGATACAACCTGGTCCAGCAGGGTGATGTCACCCGTATCGTCCAGATGGGGAACAACGAGAGGCGCCGCATCCTCGATTCCATCTCTGGGATCGCGAGCTTCGATGCCGACATAGACAAGGCCCGTTCCGAGAGGGCGGAGGCCGAGACCAATCTGGACCGCATAACCATTGTCACGGAGGAGCTCTCGGTCCAGGTCTCCAAGCTGGAGAGGGAGAGGGAGGATGCCAGGAAGTACCTGGATGCCAGGAACGCACTGGACATCGCCAAGGCCCAGCACTCGCACAGGAGGCTCCAGATGGAGCAGTCCAAGCTTGATTCCCAGATGGAGCAGATCGAGAGGCTCTCCGCGAGGATCCAGGCCGATGTGACGAAGAAGGGTGAGCTCCAGACGGCCCTCGGGGAGAAGGAGGCCGAGATCCGTGCAAAGGAGGAGGAGATCGCCTCCAAGATAGGTCCCGAGTACAGGGAGCTCAAGAAGAAGATCGAGGATGCTAAGATCGACCTCGCCACCAAGAAGGACAGGAAGGAGACCGCCGAATCCGACAAGGAGGAGCAGGAGGTCTTCAGACAGAAGTTCGAGGAGTCCATCGCCGAGAACAACAACGAGATCACCGACCTGAGGCAGTCGAAGGACGACATCACCATCAAGCTCGGTGAGGCGGAGGCGACCAAGGCCGAGAAGGAGGCCGAGGAGAGGGAGGTCTCGGACCTCATCTCACAGGTCGGAGGGGAGCACAAGGAGCTGCAGGACCGTCTCGTACTCGTTGAGGCGGATTTCGATGCATGCTCGGCCGAGCTCCGCACGGCACAGGGAAGGCTAGCCAAGGCCGAATCGGCATCCGAGGAGGCCCACAACGCCTTCGCCGTCACGGATGAGAAGCTCCAGAACACCGATTTCGAGATCAAGGATGCCAAGTGGAGCCTCGACCAGATCAAGGCGAACGCCGGCCCCAGCATAGAGGACTACGGTGCCAAGATCCTGGAGGCCAAGGGCAGGGAATCGGAACTGGAGAAGCAGGAGGCGGAGCTCAACGCCGCATATCGCAGGATCGATTCGGAGTACAACGCCCTCCAGGCGGAGAAAAAGGTCTCCGACAGGGTGAACAGGGGAAGCGCAGCGGTGGAGGCCATCCTATCCCTCAGGAACAGGGGGGAGATGCACGGGATCCATGGCACCATCCAGGAGCTCGCCACGGTCGACAAGGGATTCGAGACCGCGCTGTCCGTCGCAGCCGGAGGGAAGATGCAGGCGGTCGTCGTGGATGACGACCAGGTTGCGGCGGATGCCATCGCCTACCTGAAGAGGGAGAAGCTCGGACGTGTCACGTTCCTCCCCCTGACGAAGATGATGGGCGGTAAGCCCAGGGCGAAGGCGATCATGAGCGTCAAGGATTCCGAGGGATACGCCATTGACCTCATAGATTTCGATCAGAAGTACTACAACGCGTTCTGGTACGTCCTCGGAGACACCCTGGTCGTCAGGGATATGGACACCGCCCGCCGCATCATGGGTGGGATCAGGATCGTCACCATGCAGGGTGAGCTCATCGAGGCATCCGGAGCCATGGTCGGAGGTAACATCAGCCAGCAGAACATGCTGAAGTTCGGTGCCGCATCCGAGGACAAGCTCGCGGAGCTGGGCGAGAAGCTCAGGAAGGCCTCCGAGGCACTCGATGATGTCAGATACAAGCTCAAACTGGTCCGTGACGAGATCCGTGCCGCGGATGACACCATGAGGAATGCCAACGCGGCCGGACTCAGGGAGAGGGAGCAGATGGCCCAGATCCAGGGACGCATCGAGCAGCTGGAGAAGGCCAGGAAGGCCGCATCCGATGAGATGAGGGCCGTCCGTGAGAGGGTATCCTCGGCGGATGCCGAACTGGATGCCGCCAGGAGACAGTTCGGTGAGATCTCCGAGCGTCTCACTTCGATCACCTCCGACAGGAACGCCATCAAGGAGCGCATCGCACAGATCGCACCCGTCGACCTTCAGAACAGGATGCAGGCCGTCCGCGACGAGCTCTACAGGCTGAACAACAGGATCTCCGACTACAGGCTCCAGATCGGGGGCATGGAGACGGAGATCATCGGATACGGCAAGCAGAACGAGTCCCTGCAGATGCAGCTGGACTCGGTCCTGGAGTCGATCGCGGAGGATGACAGGATCATCGCCGAGAACACAGGCCTCATCGAGAGGGCCAGGCTGGACCTGGATGCCCTCCGCAGGATAGAGTCAGAGATGGAGGGCGGTATCGAGGACCTCCGTAACCAGAAGGACGCCCTCATGCAGGAGAAGTACGGCATAGACTCCCAGATACGCGAGACGTCCAAGGACATCGAGAACGCCAGCGCATCGAAGTCCGGGTTCGAGGCCCAGATAATCATCCTGAGGGAATCCGTCGCATCCCTGCAGGCGGAGGTCGATGCCATCACTATAGACGTGCCCCTCCCGATCCCTTCGGAGGAGGAGATCAGGCGCAACATCAGGGCACAGGAGTCCGTCCTCAGCAAGCTGGGCAACGTGAACCTCCGCGCCATAGAGGATTACGAGGAGAAGAAGAACCGTTACGACGGTCTCATGGCCGAGGTGGCCTCCCTCAACAAGCACATCAAGGAGCTCAACGACCTGATGGAGTCCCTCACATCCAAGAAGAAGGGGCTCTTTATGAGGTCGTACGATGCGGTGAACGAGAACTTCAAGGCGATCTACTCGGAGCTGTCCGGAGGAGGGGAGGCGTTCATGGGACTTGAGAACGAGGACGATCCCTTCAGTGGAGGACTCATGATCAACGCCAAGCCCAGGAACGGGAAGCTCCTGAGGCTGGAGGCACTGTCCGGAGGGGAGAAGTCCCTCACCGCCCTGTCGTTCATCTTCGCCATCCAGGAGTACCAGCCCTCGCCGTTCTACGTGCTGGACGAGGTGGACATGTTCCTGGATTCCGTGAACGCGGAGATGGTGGCCAAGAGGGTCAAGGAGAGCTCCGTGAAGGCACAGTTCATCCAGGTGTCACTCAGGAAGGTGACCCTGGCATTGGCCGATCATCTGATCGGCGTCACAAGGCCCCCGACGGGCATAAGCAAGGTCATCATGCAGCCGGACCTTGCAGAGGTCTCCCGCTACGAGGAGGAGGCCAAGAAGAAGCAGGAAGAGGCGATCTGAGATGGATGGGAATGTAAGGATGGAGGATCTGGAGCAGCACCTGCTGTTCCACAAGGCCATGAGCGAGAACTACGAGGACTTCGAGAGGATCGGAGGGTACATGGACATCCTCTCCAGGGCGGAGTCCGGAGAGAGGTTGCAGGACCCTGTGGACGAGTCCATCAGGGCCGTATTCAGCCTCGTGTTGGAGAACGGGATCGACCCTTGGGAGATCGACCTGTCCGAGTTCGTGAGGATGTACACCCGCAAGGTGGCCTCCAACGAGTTCGACATGATCGTCGCCGGGAAGCTGATCCTGATGGCCTGGAAGATCCTCAGGCTACAGTCGGATTCCACACGTACCAGGTCCGAACCTCCGGCGGAACCCGAGTTCGAGGAGATCGATGACAGCTTCTTCGACGAGGAGGAGCCCCTCACCGTTCCCGAGATATCCTTCAGGGAGGCCTTCCAGAGGGAGCCCGTGCGCCCGGTCACCATGTATGAGCTGATCGATGCGTTCGAGGATGCCAGGAAGGAGATCGAGATCCAGAAGGAGAGGGAGCGCGTCAAGGCCCAGCTCAAGGCCAGGGAGCCTGTGAAGAAGTTCGAGAACAAGGCCCACGATGAGGATGACGAGAAGGATGTCGAGGCCGTCTGGAACAGGATCCAGAGACTCGGCACCGGCCAGATATGCATCGAGGACCTGTTCACCGAGGACATGAAGGAGAACCTGACGGTGTTCGTCTCCGTCCTCCATCTTGTCAGGGACGGACGTCTCGACGTCTGGCAGGATGTCCTCCCCTACGGGGACATATTCATAGAGATCAGGACCGACTGGACCTCGGGGACCATCGAGGATTCCGACGGAAGGCCCATACAGGAAGCGGTGATCTGAGTTGGATCCAAAGGGAGCGGTGGAGGCCGCCCTTTTCTCTAGTGCCGGGAACCTGAGGATCTCGGACATCGCATCGAAGACCGGCATCCCCGAGGAGGAGGTCCGTCTCGCCCTGTTGGACCTGCGCAGGGACTACGACGAGAGGGCATCCGCCATAGTCATCGCCAAGATCGGCACGGAGTACAGGATGATGCTCAGGCCGGAGTACTCGGACTGTGCCGGAACATTCGCCAAGGCCGAGATGGCCCCCGGAGTGATGAGGACCCTCAGCACCATAGCGTACAACCAGCCCGTGCTCCAGTCGGAGCTTTTCAAGACCCGCGGACCCAGGACGTATGATGACGTCCACAAGTTGGTGGAACTGGGATTCGTGTCCGGCAAGAGGTCCGGACAGACCCTGGAGCTCACCACCACCAAGAAGTTCTCGGAGTACTTCGGCATCGGCAGCACCAGGAAGGCCGACATCCGCGCATGGATCGAGGCACGTGCCGCACCCGCGCAGAAACCGGAATCCGAACCGTCCGACGATGAGTGATCCTTCTCCACCCCTCTGAAACTATATTAGTTACAGAAGGTTACGGAGGGTCATGGTAATGCCCCTATCTCTCCTTGAGAAATCGGTGGAAAAACGCATATCACTCCTTCTGAAGGACGGAAGGGTCCTGGAGGGAAAGCTCTCCGGTTACGATGAGTACATGAACATGGTCCTTGAGGAGACCGTGGAGACATCTTCGGATGGTGACGGGGAGAGGCGTCTCGGTTGTGTCGTGCTCCGTGGGAACAACGTCGTGAGCATCTCGATCCTGTGATGTCCGTATCCTGTTCTCTATCCGATTGGGAGGTTTCCAGATGAACGTGTCTTCCGGATCCAGTGGTGTCAGAGGCATCGTGAACGACGGTATGGATGTGGAGCTCGCCCTTCAGATCGGCAAGATCGCCGGTGAGAGGTATTCGGGTCCAGTGGCCGTGGCCCATGACACGAGGATCTCCGGCGAGACCTTCAAGAGTGCCGTGTCCGCGGGATTGATGGCGGTGGGTTGCGAGGTCGTAGATCTCGGTTCCCTGCCGACACCCGTCTTCCAGTATTATGTGAGGACACACGATGACATCGTAGGAGGCGTCATGGTCACGGCCTCCCACAATCCTCCGGAGTTCAACGGCGTCAAACTGATCTCAGCCAACGGTCTCGAGGATCCGTTCCTGATGGACGATTCCGTGGATGCGATAAGGGAGACCGATGCCAGACAGGTCCCGTGGGAGAGGATCGGCGAGATGCGCCAGGTCGATGGCTGCATCGAGGAGTACATCGATGCCGTCCTGTCCCATGTCGATACGGATGCCATATCCGAGGCAGGATTGAAGATCTGTGTGGACTGTGCCAACGGGTCTGCCTTCCTGGTCGTTCCGGAGATACTTCATCGTCTGAACGTCCGCATGGTCACCATGAACGGCAGCTCCCTGGGGGAGCTCACCGGTCATGATTCGGAACTCACATCGAAGAACCTCGAGAACTTAGGATACATGGTAGTCCATTCCGAATGCGACCTCGGTGTAGCCTTCGACGTGGACGCCGACCGTTGCCTTTTCGTCTCGAGCAACGGCGAGATGGTCCCCGGTGACAAGAGCCTCGCATTGTTGGCAAGGTCAACTCTGTCCAAGAGGAAGGGAAAGGTCGTCACAACCGTGGCCTCGTCATCCGCAGTGGAGGATGAGGTCGATGCCAACGGAGGCATCCTGAAGTATGTTGCGGTGGGAGCTCCTAACATCGTAAAGAAGGTGATGGAGTATGATGCCATCCTCGGAGGGGAGGTGAACGGCGGCGTGGTCTTCCCGGAGCATCAACTTTGCCGTGATGCACCGATGGCCCTGGTCAGGATGCTGGAGATCGTCGCCAAGGGTGGTCCGCTGTCGGAGCAGGTCTCCACCATCAAGACGTACTATTCCCGTAATATATCCGTTCCTTGTGCCGATTCATGTAAGGACGATGTTGAGACCCATTTCAAGGAGGTCGCCCACGGGATGCAGACGGACACCACCGATGGTGTCAAGATGTTCTTCGATGACGGATGGGTCCTGCTGAGGGCATCCGCCACCGACAGCCTGTTCAGAATCTACTCCCAATCCACGGATCCCGCTATCGCTGACAGGAGACTTGCGGAATATACGGAAGCGGTGAACGGGTATCTTTCTTCCTGATCAGCATCTGAGGTTCTTGGCGTGGACCGCCATGACCTCGTTGATGTACCTTGCAGCCAGGATGGATGTTATACCTGCGGGATCGGCAGGAGGACATACCTCGACGACATCGAAGCCTGCTAGCCTGTCGCCGATCTCGTTTATGACCTTCTTGACATCCATGGGCATGAGTCCGAAGGGCTCGGGGGTTCCGGTTCCGGGTGCGAAAGCGGGGTCGATACCGTCGATGTCAAGTGTCAGGTAGATGCGCTCGTTCTTGACGCTCTCGAGAGCGGTCTTGATGGCCCATTCGATCCCTTTCTCCATGATGTCGTAGGAGCTGATGAACGGGATCACGTCGTCCCTGTCCAGTTCCTCCTCTCCGATGGCGCGGCATCCGAGGACGAAGACGTTGTCGATACCGAGGTGTTCCGATGCCCTCCTGGTAATGCAGGCATGGCTGTTGGGGGTTCCCAGGTACTCATCCCTGGAGTCGAGGTGCGCATCGATGGAGATGAGCGCGATGTCATCCTTGTCGAAGCATCTGACGATGGGGATGTTAACGGTGTGCTCTCCGCCCATGGCGATGGTGAACTTACCATCCCTGATAGCGGGACCCATGCAGAAATTCACCTCGGTGAACATGTCCTCGGGAGGGAAGAAGTCATCGCAGTTCCCGAAGTCGCATACCTCCAGATGGTTCTGGTGGATGCCGTGCTCGAAGTGGATCTCCTCAAAATTATAGGAGGCCCGCCTTATGGCGGTCGGAGCCTCCCTTGCACCTGCTTTGAAACAGCAGGTGTGGTCATACGGGATGCCGTAGATGACGACATCGGCGTCGTTGTATTCTGCTTCAGCGCCAGCGTAACCGATCCCGTATGACATGAATTTCAGACCTCACATGATCTTGTATCTGCCCATCGCGACGATGTACAGGAGCTCTCCTCCCTCCTCGACGGGCTGCTCATGGTCAGGGTTGATCTCGACAGAGATCTGCTCGAAGGTCTCAAGGTCCATGATCATGGCCTCGTTTCCGCTGATGGAGAGGACCTGTCCCTTCCTCTTGTCGATCATGGGGACCTGGACTTTTGTGCTGACAGGTCCGACGATGGACTTCTTCGCGCCGGTGAAGATGCTGACTGCATCGATGTTCGCCTTCGCGGATCCGTGCTTTCCGGGCTTGGAGGTGGTGATCTTGACGATCTTGCAAGGCTCCTCGTCGACGTTGACGTACCTTCCCTCTTTAAGCTCCCTGATCTCTTTCATCTCCCACATTGGTCTCACTTACCTTTTGTGTATATTAAAGCCGGCTTATGGCCGGTAGTTCACTTCCCTTCTGGAAGTGCAGACATACAGGCCGAACAACGTTACGGACCTCATGTTATCTGTCACGGGCATAGCCCTCTGGGTATATATCTTTTTGAGAGTCGCGGGAGTCGTTCCGTCAACACGTCTGCGTTATGTTCCAGGATATCGGTTTTGTCATGTTGGGTTATATCGCAACTTATATCGCAAAAAACAACCTATATCGCAACTATATCGCAACTTTTTATCGCTATATCGCAAGATTTTGAGTTATATCGCAATTTATATCACAACTATATCACAACTGTTTGTGATATAGTTGTTTTACAACGCTTGCCAAGTTGTCTTTCTACGTTCACCGTTACGGTGAACCAGCCCCATTTCATTGAGTTTTTTGAGGTTGTATGTTGCAGTACTCAAAGGTATGTCGATGGATGTGCTAATCTGATTTGTTGTTGAGGCACCGTTGATTCTGAGGTATGATAGAATGGAATTCTGCACATCCGATAGAGGCTTCTCTCCATCATCTTTCAAGGATTCATCGTATGAAAGAAGATTGCCATAGGCACAGTTGTTTTTGATGTAGTGTAGTGTGTTGTAATCGCGTGTCGTGAGAGGTTCGTTCTTCTGATAACGATCCAAACTGATTATCTCGTTCATCTGAAGATCATTGTGCTCTATTATGGTGGCTACAGATTCATTGAGAATGTGTCCTGTTATCCTTACACAGACGCGATCATTGTCTGTGATATAGTCTGGTAGCGGGAATCCGCGTTCGGCTTGGCTGTAGAACAGTCTCTTTATTCCAAAACCAACCGACTCTACCAATCCAAGTTTGTAAAGTGTTTCCGATATCAGACGATTTCTGCACATGGAGGAGGAAATCGATGACAAGACAACCTTGTCGATATCGCCTGGGAGGAAGGATCCACTATTGCAAACAACGATGCTGTCATCGCGAATCTCCATGACATCGATCCTCATACTTTTGGTATAGTCTGCATGCATGATCGCATTGTTGATCATCTCACGGATGCTTCTTGGATCATATGTGAGCATCTCTGTAGCCGCGAGGCTGTCGGACACACGCTGGTATGTCAGATTGCGTATGTGTGAATATACCTTCTCAGCAGCTAGGAGGAATGGCATGGTGCAATGTTCATG
>JBJEIK010000139.1:0-2091 GCA_051876975.1 Candidatus Methanomethylophilaceae archaeon | reverse complement strand
TCAGGGACATCCCCGATGTCGATCTCGTCTTCGCCGGTTTCGGAACAGGCGGAACAGCATCCGGTATCGCACTCGCATTCCAGGACGCTGGCGTGAAAGGAAAGGTGATCGGTGTAGAACCCGCCGAGAGCCCCCTCATCTCCGAAGGTCACGCAGGACCCCACAAGATCCAGGGCATCGGAGCCAACTTCATCCCCGGCAACCTCAACAAGGATGTCCTTGGAGGCATCGTCACCGTCCGCGGAGAGGACGCCATCGCAACGACCATCGCCCTCGCCAGGGAGGAAGGAATATTCTGTGGCATCTCCTCCGGAGCCAACGTCTTCGCAGCCATACGCGAAGCCAAGGAGAACCCCGGCAAGAAGATCGTCGCCATCCTGCCCGACGGCGGGGAGAAGTACATGAGCCTCGGGATCTTCGACTGAGGTGACGTTACCATGCCGGTCAAGATCAACGACGACCTGCCCGCATACTCCATCCTGGAGTCGGAGAACATATTCGTTATGAGCGAACAGCGTGCCGACACCCAGGACATCCGTCCCCTGAAGATCCTCATAATGAACCTGATGCCCACCAAGGTCGAAACAGAAACACAACTGCTCCGCCTCCTGAGTAACAGCCCCCTCCAGACCGATGTGGAGTTCCTCCAGGCCGCAACCCACGAATCCAAGAACACATCCCAGGAGTACCTGGAGAGGTTCTACCACACCTTCGACGAGGTCAGGGACAATAAATACGACGGGATGATCATCACCGGCGCACCCGTGGAATGCATCGACTTCAGCGACGTGGACTATTGGGACGAGCTGTGCGAGATCATGGACTGGACCCGCACCAACGTGTGCTCAACGCTGTACATCTGCTGGGGCTCCCAGGCGGGACTGTACCACCACTACGGCGTCCCCAAGTACCCCCTGACCTCCAAGGTCTCCGGTATCTTCGAGCATCATGTCCTGGCACCAAGCGAGCCCCTCCTGAGGGGATTCGACGACAGGTTCTTCATGCCCCAGTCCAGGCACACAGAGGTCAGATACTCCGACATCGCCAAGAACCCCCATCTCCACATAGTGGCCTCATCACCCGTCTCCGGCGTCGGCATAGTGATATCCGAGAAGAACGAGGTCTTCATCACCGGTCACTTCGAGTACGACAGGGGAACCCTGGCGTACGAGTACGAGAGGGACATGAACGCTGGAATGAACCCACACGTCCCCGACAACTACTTCGAGGACGACGATCCCACCAAGGATCCGGTGTTCAGGTGGAGGAGCCACGCAACGCTGTTCTTCACCAACTGGCTGAACTACCACGTGTACCAGCAGACACCCTACGACATGGAACAGATAGGAAAGGAATGATTCCCATTCCTATCTGAAAATCCGTAAATACCTTCGGGGACTTCTACCCTCCATACCGACGGAATGTCGGATGGAGGGTTTCCCCAATGAAAAGCATCTCAACAGACAAGGCACCCGCTGCGGTGGGACCCTATTCCCAGGCGATCGTATCCGGAGCGTTCGTCTTCGCATCCGGACAGATTCCAGTGAACCCGGAGACGGGTGATGTCCCCGAGGACATCGTGGACCAGGCGAGGCAGGCTCTGACCAATCTCAAGAACGTACTCGAAGCGGCAGGTTCCGGTATGGACAAGGCCGTGAGGGTCACTGTCTACATCACGGACATCTCGGCATTCGCGGATGTCAACAAGGTGTACGCGGAGTTCTTCAAGGAGCCGTACCCCTCGAGGTCCTGCGTCGAGGTCTCCAAGCTCCCCAAGGGAGTGAAGATCGAGATCGATGCGATCGCGGTCACATACTGACGGTCTTGGGATTCACAAGCTTCCCGATGATCGCATCCCTGACGAAGGGATTGTAACCGCTCATGTCGGGCTGCGTGTCCAGGATGTTCTGTATCTCCTTCGACACGTGCCCAAAAACCTCTTTGAATATCCTGCAGGAATCGCCGCCGTTCTCCTCGATACCGCACTCGTGATAGGCGTCCATGCTGCATCCCCCGTTGCAGTACTTGAAAATGGGACATGAAGCGCACTTCTCGCGCCTCTTGATGGAACCCAGCAGAATCCTCCTGAAT
>JBJEIK010000138.1:0-2092 GCA_051876975.1 Candidatus Methanomethylophilaceae archaeon | reverse complement strand
TGTCTATGGTCTTCAGATAGGCGTGTTCGGGTCCGATTCCGGGATAGTCCAGTCCTGCGGATATCGAATAAACAGGTGCGATCTGACCGTACCTGTCCTGGCAGAACAGGGATTTCATTCCGTGGAAGATACCGACGGTACCCTTGGTCATGGTCGCCGCGTGCTTGTCGGTGTCGACACCTTTCCCTCCTGCCTCGCATCCGATCATGTGGACCTCGGGGTCGCCGATGAACTCATGGAAGAGTCCGATGGCGTTGGAACCGCCTCCGACACATGCGACGAGGTAATCCGGGAGACGGCCCTCCGCCTCCATCATCTGCTGCCTGACCTCGCGTCCGATGACCGTCTGGAAGTCGCAGACCATCTGCGGGAACGGATGGGGACCCATCACGGTACCGATGACGTAGTGGGTGTCTTCGATACGGTTGGTCCACTCCCTCATGGCCTCGTTGACCGCATCCTTGAGAACACCCGTACCCAACTTGACGCTGTGGACCTTGGCGCCCAGGAGCTCCATCCTGTAGACGTTGAGGGCCTGCCTCTTGGTGTCCTCCTCGCCCATGAAGATCTCGCACTCGAGACCGAGGTATGCGGCGAGTGTGGCGGTGGCGACACCGTGCTGTCCGGCTCCGGTCTCGGCGATTACACGGGTCTTGCCCATCTTCTTCGCCAGGAGGCACTGTCCGATGACGTTGTTGATCTTGTGGGACCCGGTGTGGTTCAGGTCCTCCCTCTTGATGTAGATCTTGGCGCCTCCGAGGTCCTCGGTCATCCTCTCGGCGTAATAGAGAAGGGAGGGCCTTCCGGTGTACCTGCGGTTCATCTCGTCGAGTTCCCTCAGGAACTCGGGATCCTTCATGTACTTGGTATAGGCCTCGTTCAGTTCGATGATGGCTTTCATCAGGGTCTCGGGCACGAACTGTCCCCCGAACTCCCCGTATCTTCCTTCTTCGTTGGTCATAGCTCTCTGAGCACGGTTAAGGTTGGAGGGTATATGTAATTATTGTTCATTGTTGTATTTTATTGTACATTAATAGACTCAATGAAGGGTCAGAGACGGGTGAACTCGGAAAAGAAGAGTGAAGTGGTTTGAAGGGGGTCCGAAGACCCCTTTGGGATCAGATCCTGGTCCTGACACCGCGGGCATAGTCCGCGACGAACTGGACGCAGTCCCTCCCGTGTCTCAGAACCAGGGTCATGACGTCGGTTCCGTCCACGGCGCCGTCCACATACCTGAGTACCTCGCCCGCCTCTCCCTGACCGGAGTCGGCGATGCACCTGAGTCCGCGGGCATGGACCATCTCGGCCATATCGGACAAATCATGGACGTAACCCTCTGGGAATCCCGCCGCATCCTCGAACCTGACTATATAGACGAATCCCTCCGCGGAGTCCAATATCCTGTCGATCCTCTCGGGATAGGTGGGTGCCACCATCGGGACCAGGGTGATACCCCGGGCGGTACAGGCGGGCCTGAGCTCCTCCCTCTCCTCGAACGGTAGGTCCGGGACGAGGATATATCCGACACCGGCATCCCTGCATCTGGTGACGAACCCCTCTATCCCGTACACGAAGATGGGGTTGAAGTACGTCATCACGGCGATGGGGACGTCACATGACTCCCTTATTGACTCCAGACTGTCGAATATGAGATCGGTGGTGACACCTGCGGACAGAGCGGTGGCATGGACACCCTTGATCTCCGGGCCGCCGGCGATGGGGTCCGAGAACGGGACCTCCACGATCACCATGTCCACACCGGCATCCGCCATGGCGCAGATCAGACGTCCGGTCGTGTCGATGTCGGGATATCCCGCTATGATGTGCGATATGAGCGACTTCTGTGCGAAGAGTGGATCAGTCATGAAGTTCCAACCCCCTGTAGCGTGCGATGGCGGCGACATCCTTGTCCCCGCGTCCAGAAAGATTCACGACTATGATCTGGTCCTTGGACATGGTCGGGGCCATCTTGATGACCTGTGCGACGGCGTGGGAGCTCTCGATCGCAGGGATGATACCCTCGACCCTGGAGAGATATTCGAAAGCGCTCACCGCCTCCTCGTCCGTGATGGGGACGTACTCGGCCCTGTCT
>JBJEIK010000137.1:0-2092 GCA_051876975.1 Candidatus Methanomethylophilaceae archaeon | reverse complement strand
CCCTCGGCAACGATAATAACGGCTCGGAAAGAGGTAAATATCGGCATCCGTGCCCATTTTTATCGGAAGGGCGGAAGCCAATGTTTATACGGTCCGACCAATCCTCTCGGTGATTGTAATATGGACAGGGAGAGGACCAGGGTGATCCTGGAGGACCTGGCCGGGGGAAGGCTCTCGGTAGACGATGCGATGCTCCAGCTCAGGCTGGAACCCTTCGAGGACCTGGGATTCGCCAAGGTGGACCTACATCGCGGTATCCGGCAGGGTATCCCAGAGGTCATCTACGGTGCGGGGAAATCCCCGGAGCAGATCGTGTCCATAGCACGTGTGATGTTGGACAGGGGTGTGGAGACGGTGATGGTCACCCGTCTCGACAGGGAGAAGGCGGATTCCGTGTCAGAGGACATCCCGATCGATTACGATCCAATGAGCCGCATCGGGGTGATAGGGAAACGTCCTTCGGGGGAACCGGTCGGCAAGGTAACCGTCATCACCGCCGGGACCAGCGACATCCCAGTGGCGGAGGAGGCCGCCGTCACCGCCGAACTTCTGGGGAACAATGTGGTGAGGGTCTACGATGCCGGGGTCGCCGGCATACACAGGCTCCTGTCCCATTCCGAGGACATCATGACCTCACGTGCCATCGTCGCCGTTGCGGGGATGGAGGGTGCCCTGGCCAGTGTCGTCGGGGGCATGGCGGATTGTCCGGTGATCGCAGTACCGACCAGTGTCGGATACGGTGCATCCTTCGGTGGACTGTCCGCACTGCTGACCATGCTGAACTCCTGTGCCAGCGGCATCGGTGTGGTGAACATCGACAACGGGTTCGGAGCGGGCTACCTGGCCAGCATGATCAACCACATGGAGTCGCCCTGAACGTCATGTCCTTTTGCGCATCCTTTATAATGCACGCGCATTATGACGGCCCGTTAAAAGGGGTATCCCAAATGAGCAAGATCAGTGTAGCAGTTCTCGGAGCAACCGGAATGATCGGTCAGAGATTCATCCAGATGCTCGAGGACCACCCGTATTTCGAGATCGAGGGACTGTACGCATCCGAGAGGTCCGAGGGAAAGAGACTCGGAGACGTCCTCAAGGTCAGGGACCACGTCTACCTCGATGAGACCATGGACAGGAAGATCGAGACCATGGACATCAAGAAGATCGCAAAGAACTGCAGGGTCGCATTCAGCGGTATCCCCTCCGACCTGGCCGGTCCCACCGAGACCGAGCTCGCCGAGGCCGGTGTCGCGGTCTTCACCAACGCAGGGTCCCACAGGATGGACGAGCATGTCCCCATCCTGATCCCGGAGGTCAACCCCGACCAGATCGAGGCCATCAAGGATCAGTCCACCTATGCCAACGGAGGATACATCGTCACCAACGCCAACTGCTCCTCCACCGGTATCGCGGCCCCTCTCGCAGCGATCAACGACGCCTTCGGACTGAAGCAGGTCTTCGTCTCCACATACCAGGCCCTCTCCGGAGCCGGCTACCCCGGAGTCCCCTCGCTTGATGCTGTCGGTAACGTCGTCCCCTTCATCAGCCATGAGGAGGAGAAGATGGAGTCCGAGCTCGCCAAGATGCTGGGAACCTATTCCGATGGAAAGTTCAACTTCGCCGGATTCAAGGTCATGGCCAACTGCGCCAGGGTCCCCGTCGTAGACGGTCACCTGGAGTCCCTCGTGCTCGACATGGAGCAGCAGCCCACCCTCGAGGAGCTCGAGAAGTGCCTCGTGGACTTCCGCGGCGAGCCCCAGAAGCTCAACCTGCCCTCCGCTCCCGTCCAGCCCATCATCGTCAGGAAGGAGCAGAACAGGCCCCAGCCCGTGTTCGACGCCATGGCGGGACGCCCCGAGCGCGCACGCGGAATGGCCGTCACCATCGGAAGGCTCAGACAGAGCAACGGATACTACAAGGCCTTCGCCATGTCCCACAACACCCTCAGGGGCGGTGCGGGAGGATCCGTCCTCAACGCAGAGCTCGCCAAGGCCAAGGGAATCCTCTGATCACCTTTCATAAAAACGGGGGATCATACCCCCACTTTCCATCATGTCTGTTTTTTTTGATCCGTTTCCATCACTTCGACCGA
>JBJEIK010000136.1:0-2097 GCA_051876975.1 Candidatus Methanomethylophilaceae archaeon | reverse complement strand
AGGACCAGGTGTGTCATAAGAACCATCCGATCGAGGATGGGTTCCCATCCCCATCCCGATGACACCTCATTGCCCCGACCGATGAACGTCCGAGCGAACCCCTTATATGTGAGCAAGTCACCACGGTCAATCACACGAACCAAATCGCGACCCATTCGTAGGGGCCGCGGACAGAGTTGAGACACATGAAGGCATTATACAGTGATGGAAGCGTGAAGGAGATCGAGGACGGACTTCAGGTCCTCAGGCACACCGCTTCCCACATTCTTGCCCAGGCGGTGCAGAGGCTGTACCCCGGGACGAAGCTCGCTATCGGACCCGCCATCGACGATGGTTTCTACTACGACTTCGACAAGGAGGGCGGATTCGCCCCCGAGGACCTCGAGAAGATCGAGGCCGAGATGAAGAAGATCGTCAAGGAGAACCTGAAGGTCGAGACGTTCACCAAGCCCAGGGCCGAGGCGATCGAGTATCTCAAATCGAAGGGCGAGGACTACAAGGTCCAGCTCGTGGAGGACCTCCCCGAGGACGCCGTCATCAGCTTCTACAAGCAGGGCGAGTTCACCGACCTGTGCGCCGGACCCCATGTCCTGTACACCAAGGCCGTCAAGGCCTTCAAGCTCCTGTCACTCGCCGGAGCCTACTGGCGCGGAGACGAGAAGAACAAGATGCTCTCCAGGATCTACGGAACCGCTTTCGAGACCAAGGAGGCCCTGGACGCCCATCTCACCATGCTCGAGGAGGCCAAGAAGAGGGACCACCGCAGACTCGGAAAGGAGCTCGGTCTTTTCGCAATCATGGAGGAGGGACCCGGATTCCCGTTCTTCCTGCCCAAGGGAATGACCCTGAAGAACACCCTCATCGACTACTGGAGGGAGCTCCATCAGAGGGAGAACTACAAGGAGATCTCCACCCCGATGATCATGAACCAGTCCCTCTGGCTCCAGTCCGGACACTGGGACCACTACAAGGACAACATGTACACCACCGTCATCGACAACGACATCTTCTGCATCAAGCCGATGAACTGCCCCGGAAGCATCCTGGTGTACAAGGTCGACACCCACTCCTACAAGGAGCTGCCCATCAGGCTCGGGGAGCTGGGACTCGTCCACAGGCACGAGCGCTCCGGAACCCTCCACGGACTGATGAGGGTCAGGTGCTTCACCCAGGATGATGCCCACATCTACATGACCGAGGACCAGATCACCGACGAGATCAAGGGAGTCGTCAGGCTGATCGACGAGGTCTACACCAAATTCGGCTTCAAGTACCATGTGGAACTGTCCACCAGGCCCGAGGACAGCATGGGATCCGACGAGGACTGGGAGCGTGCCACCAACGGACTCATCGCGGCCCTGGAGGCCAGCAACCTGCCCTACATCGTCAACGAGGGTGACGGTGCCTTCTACGGACCCAAGATCGACTTCCACCTGGAGGACTCCATCGGAAGGACCTGGCAGTGCGGAACCATCCAGCTGGACTTCCAGATGCCCCAGAGGTTCGACATCACCTACGTCGGTGCCGACGGAGAGAAGCACAGGCCCGTCATGGCCCACCGTGTCGTCTTCGGATCCATCGAGAGGTTCATCGGTATCCTGATCGAGCACTACGCCGGAAGGTTCCCCACCTGGCTGGCCCCCGTGCAGGTCAAGGTCCTGTCCGTCTCCGAGAAGTCCTTCCAGTATGCGGCGGATGTCGCAGCCAAGCTGAAGGCAGCCGGTATCAGGATGGAGCTGGACAACAGGGACGAGAAGATCGGATACAAGATCCGTGAGGCCCAGTTGGAGAAGGTGCCCTACATGCTCGTCTTGGGAGAGAAGGAGAGCGAGGACGGTACCATCGTCGCGGTCAGGAGCAGGGACAAGGGAGACCTCGGTGCCCTGAAGCTCGACGATTTCATCGCCCAGGTCCTCAAGGAGACCACCGACAGGTCCTGATAAAACCATTCGAAGGGGTTGTGTCCTCCGGGGCACGGCTCCGATTATTTCTATTACAAGTATTACAGTTTAATGTTATTATATCTCGGATGCGTACCGTTCCCCATGGAGGAACCGTCGGAGAAGGGATGTAAAGGGGTTGAGGGGGAGACGGCCC
>JBJEIK010000135.1:0-2101 GCA_051876975.1 Candidatus Methanomethylophilaceae archaeon | reverse complement strand
TCCGGTCCTTCCGGAGACGGCCCTCTCCAGGTTGTCCTCCAATGTCTCCCTGTCCATCAGTTCGAGGTCGTAGATCGCCTGGGTTCCCATCTCCGGTAACTGCAAATCGTTCTCGAGGAGCGACTGTGCCGCAGGCAGGAGTATGATCAGGGCGATCACCACCGCCACGGCCAGGTTCAGCAGCCTCGCTGCGGTTCCGGCTTTCATGAATGTGTATCCCATTCATATCTGAAAAAGTAGACCCCTTCGACGGGGTAGCAGTAGGATGATACATCCAATGTATTAATACGGAGACGGGCGAGTATCATCCAGGTGTTCTCCAACATGTATCAGGTCGCAGTCTACGGAAAGGGCGGTATCGGGAAGTCAACGATGTCCGCCAACATCTCGGTCGCCCTCGCGGGGATGGGTCTGAAGGTCCTGCAGGTCGGATGCGATCCCAAGCACGATTCAACCCGTCTCCTTCTCGGCGGTAGGTCCCAGACCACCGTCCTGGACTATGTGAGGACGGTCCCGTTGGGGAAGAGAACCTTGGATGATGTCATCGTGGAGGGTTCGAAGGGGGTCCTCTGCGCCGAGGCAGGAGGTCCCGAACCTGGTATAGGATGTGCCGGACGCGGTATACTCACGACATTTGACACCCTGAGGAAGCTCGGTGCCGATTCACTCCCCACGGATGTGAGGATCTACGACGTCCTCGGGGACGTGGTCTGCGGAGGATTCGCCGTCCCCCTGAGGGGCGAGTACGCCGACGGGGTCATACTGGTGACCTCTGGGGAGTTCATGTCACTGTATGCGGCGAACAACATCATGAAGGGGATAGCCAACTTCGACACCGGAAGGCCGCGCGTCATAGGTATCATACAGAACTCCCGCGGGGTCGAGAGGGAGGATGAGATGGTCTCAAGGTTCGCGGAGGCCACGGGCGTGGATGTCATAGCCGTCATCCCCAGGGACAGGACCTTCGCCGAGGCGGAGGCTAACGGTCACACCGTACGTGAGATGTTCCCCGATTCCGATCTTTCGAAGAGGATGGACTCCATCGCCAGGAGGATCATCGATGTCAGGGATGGTGCGAGGAGTGCTGTGAATCCCCATCCGCTGGATGACGACCAGTTGTCCGACCTCGCCGCAGGCAGGTCCATACGTCCGGGCACGGGAAAGGTCTCGGAACGAGTCGGTTGCACCGGATGCCTTCATCGCACCTCCATAAAGGAGACGAAGGTGATGAGCTCGTGCGCCGCATACGGAGCCGTTGCAGCATATCTGAAGATGAACGACGTGAAGGTGATACTCCACGGGCCGGTCAGCTGCATGTACATGATGGACACCTCCAGGAACAAGGCGGTCCTGGACCTGTACCAGAAGGACCTGTTCCAGGTGAGGCCGTACCACAACCTGGTCTGCACCTGCATGGACGATACCGTTTCCATCTTCGGAGGGAACCGTCTCCTTGAGAGGTCCCTGGAGGAGGCCGTCGCATCCGGTTCCAAGAGGATCGCGGTTGTCACCACATGCATGCCCGGGATAATCGGTGATGATTGCGGTACTTTGATCGATAGGTTCTCCTCCGAACATCCCGACGTCCGTATCGATTACATCCCCGCAGACGGTGATATCCAGGGGGAGTACACGGACGGATACATGATGGCCGCCGAGTCGATAGCCGCAATGATGGATACATCTGTCCAACCGGAGGAGGGTCTTGTGAACCTGATCGGAACATCGTTCTTCGACCTCCATTCCAGGGAGAATCTCGACTCACTGACGATGATGCTGTCGAGATTCGGCCTAAGGGAGAACTGCAGGTTCCTGGACGAGACATCATCGGAGAAGGTGGTGGACTATTGCAGGGCATCCATCGACATGATGGTCAGCGACACCCCTCAGAGCAGGGAGTTGGCAGATATCGTCCGCAGGAGGACGGGCAGGGAACCGTTCCCCCATGCGATCCCGGTGGGACTGTACAGTTACGAGGAGTGGTTGGACGCCCTGGGAGAGAGGATGGACAGGAAAGAAGAGGCCAAGCAGGAGATCCAAAGGGTCGAGGGACTGTACGATTCATTCGTATCATCACACAGGGACAGGTTCTCCGGCAAGA